>NZ_JALVIW010000062.1:0-3900 GCF_027028515.1 Desulfurobacterium sp.
CCTTTTTCGTACCCTTCCTTTTTTCCTGCCTGAAATCCTGCTTTATACGCTTCTCCGATTCCGGGACACTTTGGTTTTTCCTGTTTTACAGATTCGGCTGAAAAGTTTGTATAGAGCTGTTCTGCCCGTGCACCAGTCAGAAGCGTTAGTCCTGCAAGAACTCCGATTACTATTCCTTTCTTCATAACCTGCACCCCTTATATGGAATTTTAGCCTATTATAGCACAAAAACAAAAAACCTGTATTAAAATATACAGGAAAAGAGGAAACGGAATGGCCAAGCAGGAATACCTTACCGAAAGTCATAAAGTCAAGGAAAAGGTATTTAAAGAACGGCTTATAAACAGCATAGTAACCTTTTTTGCAGGAATTTTCCTTTTCTACATAGGGATTAACTTCCTGCACAACTTCTTCTACCCACCTGAAATCAAGCAGGCCGTAAAAGAATACAGGGCTCAGGGACGAATAAAAGAAGCCAAAAAAATAGAGGAACTTTATCCTGTTCCGACGCCTCTGAACATATGGAAAGAGAACTTTTACGGCCACAAAAAAAGAGCAATAGTTGAACTGCTGTTCTACATAACCGTTCCCGTAGCACTAATGCTCTACATAACAAAGTGGACTTCTAACAAGCGTTCGTTTTTCTACCAGATTGCCAAAAAAGAACCTGTTATGAAAATTCCCAAAAAGACAAAAGTTATATTTAAAAAAATTCCAAAAAGGATAAACGAATGGTTTAAAGACTTTGACACACTTCACAAACTTATGGGTGGAGCAGTTATAGAGGGAGAAGACATTAAGTTCGAAACTGAAAAGATGAGAAAAGATGTTGAACACTATAAAAAGCTAATTGTAGAACACTTTAAAAAATTCTATCCCAACGAAGATGTAGAGAAGTTTACATTTTTTACAGAGTTTCTCCTGTGGCACCATCTTGTTTCAATGTACGGCAATATGCCTACCGGGTTGGCGGCTATCTACATTAAAGATTCGACCTTTAAAATCGGACTCGGAATATATGCAAGAAAACTTCTCCCTGTTACTTACTATTTTGACGACAAGGAAAAGAAGGTTAAAATTTATAAGGATAAAGTAGAACCCTACCTTTTCCTGAGGAGTTTCTATGAGGCCGATAAGAAGTATAACATTCTTAATACTCTTACTGATAAGTACAATCCTCTTCCCTTTAAGCTCTTTTAGTAAAACTATAAACGAGGCCGTTAGTGATGTAAACGGAGTGGAAGAGGAGATATCGGGAAAGGAAACTCCTGTATATTCGATTGCTACTGGTATTCCGTTTGTTGATGTAGTAGAAAATTACTTAAGAAATGACCAGAAAATCGTTGACGAAGACACGCAGAACAAGATGGACAAATACGGCCTTGTTACGGGAAATACTGTTATTCTTTTAAGAAATTACCTGACTGTAAAGGACTTTGACTCCTATAGAGATGTTGTGGATAAGGTAGCTGAAAAGACATACTCTCAGCTTGCTCTTATATCAGATGTGGCTGTTCTTGAACCTATTCTCTCGGTTCAGCCGTCGGGAACGACTGTAAACTACTATCGAAATATGACAATGCAGAACAGAACAAAGGTAGCACTCAAGGGTTTAAGAGAGGTAGTAAGGTCTGAAGATGCAGACGAAATAGAAAACTATTCAAAAAGAATAGTTGAGCTTTACAGACAGCTCGGAGATTTTTGTGGAGAGCTTGATAATGTAGAGCACAGAACGGTTGCCCCTGATCCGACGCCGGACATATGGACATACAGGAGATACCACTTCTGTGCCTGCTGTTGTGGACCCCACCACTGCTGTTGGTGTTTTTATGTTTTTATCTTTACAATGGTTCAGTACTACAGACCCGTTGCTTCTTCCATACTCGAACAGACCTATCTTTTAATGAAAGAGCACAGAGAACAGAGAAAGATTCTCTGTGCACAGTATTTGACGGAACTGGCCACTATGAGAGCCCAGCTTGCAAGGATAACAGAAATGCACTCAAAACTTTCGGCCGACGAATCAGGAATGTACTAGGAGGACTGTTATGGGAATAAAGGAAAAACTTAAAAAGGTATTGCAGGTAGGAGTTTTAACTCTATCGGCATACCTGGGAATGAGTATTCCCGTTCATTCGGCACAGATAGAAGATGTTATAGACTCCCTAAAGGATATCAACATAGGAGATTATCAGGTTAGTTCAGATGATTCCTACCTGGACGCCCTCGGAAAGTACTTTTACAACGGAAGTAGGCTTATAAATGACAGCAGTATTGAGAATATGAACAAAATGGACTTCTACCTGCTTTCCAATATGGCATTTACAGCTATTGCAGGAAAGAAAAGCAGTCTGGGACGGGACTTTACCTACGATGACTACAGGAATCTTGTCAGCAAGTATGCCTCTATTGTAGAAAACGATCCCGGTCTTAACGGAAGCGACGGCAATAAGATGTTAACAGGTCTTGTTGCCGGTATTGTAGCAGGTTTTTCGGTCGGCTACATTCCACAGCCCAACTTTAACGTGCAGAAGGCCAATCTTCCCCGTGGATACGACCTCTACTATCTCTACCGTGTAAATCAGCAGGCATTGAGAGAAGGTGTTCTTCTCGGTTATGTTAAAAAGGTTTTAAGGCTGAAAGAGGAAACTCAGACATTAATGGACTACATGGACGACTTCTGTCAAACCGCAGACGAAAAGCCGGACTACGACTTTCCCCCGGACGATACTCCCGATAAGATACACGTTGTCTGTAGATGTCATTGTTCCTGTGCAGGAAGCTGTTATTCCAGGGTTGAGGGAGAGTTTCACTACAGGCCGATTACGAGTTCTCTTGAGAAAATGACTGAAATCCTTGTAGAACAGGAAAGGGAAACCAGGAAAATACTCTGCCTTAACTATCTGTCCAAACTTGAAACATTAAAGGCAGAGGTTCAGCAGGCAGAGCTTGAGCTGTTTAACCTTTCAGCCACCTACGGAGGACTGGAAAACAATGAGAAAGCTACTTACGGTTTCTAGCATACTTGCTCTACTTGTGACGGGCACGGTAAGTGGAGCTGATATAACCCCACAGGTGGACGAAGTTAAAAGTGCAGAACAGGAAAGTATTAGTGAGGACTTTTCTTATCAAAATAGTTTTTTAAACTTTCTCTACAAATACTTTATCAACGGAGATAAAATCACCGAGTTAGATAATAAAAAAGATTACTACTACTACCTTAACGAAAATATGGCCTACTTCTTTAGCAAGGAAGTGCCGTTAGACAGCGAATTTACCACCGAGGATTACTTCAGGTACAAAGATACGATAAGACAGGATGGGATAGAGGTTTTAAAGTGGGAGGGAACAGACTATCAAAATTATCTAAAAAGTGAAACGAAACACTTTTTAGCCAACTTTGATAGCTCCTGGATTCCTCAGCCGAGCAAAATTACTCTAAAAGGGAAATACAATACGGCTGTAGAACTGTTCAAAATTAACCAGCAGGCGTTAAGGCTTGGAGTTTTAATAGGTGAAAAAAGAAAAATAGACAAGCAGGCATATACGCTTCTGGCATTAGAGAATGCATATAGAGAGGTCTGCGGAGAGGCAACAAACCACGGAGAACACGTTGATTTTGACTATGGAACTGAAAGACTGCCTGACTCTTATACAGAAGCGTATTCAATGAATCCACTTTATAACTTTTTAAAAAATGCCTGTGAAACTTATCTGAGTGTAGGAAGTAATGACATTGTTCAGACAATCGGAGAATACGTGGCCGAATACAACAGAATGAAAATGTATTCATTTGGAATGACAGATCCGGCAGGTGTGGTATTTTCCTGTGAGGCCAATGTAATCTACTGTCCCAATAGTGGATATGAGCCGATGCCTGGAACTTACTGTATATACAAT
>NZ_JALVIW010000063.1:0-3820 GCF_027028515.1 Desulfurobacterium sp.
CTTTTTATCAGCTGTTCCATTAGCTTTTCTTCATCTATGTAGAGCTTGTCAATGTTTTCCATTACTTCTTTGTCGTTTAAAAAGTCTGCCGTATTTACGGGAATTAAGGTTTTTCCAAGGTGAAGAGATGCCTTTATAAAGGGTAGGGAATACCGTCCGTTGGCTTTAAAAATGTTTCGTATTTCGTTATCGGTTAAACCCAATTCTTTCAATTCCTCATAGGATAATTTAGAAATAATCTCAAAAAACCTATCACCTGATAAAACCCCAAATTTTACGAGTTTTCTGTAGTGAATATGTGGAATGTCGTTAATAAAAAAAAGAACATAGCTTATAGACTTTGCAGGATTGTCGTATTTTATCGGAAGAGAGTTCCTGATATAAGTAACATTGCAGTTATGTTCTGCTAAGAACTTTACGGCTTCTTCTACTGTTTCGAAAGTGAACAAGCGTAGTGAAACAAATCCTTTTAGATCTATATGGTTAGTTATTCCTTTCTGAATATCTTCAGGCTTTATAAAAGTAACATCTGTTAGTATCTGCCTTTTACCGACTTCCTCTAAAACTTTCCTTGCTATGTCTTTTCCGAATATTTTAGATATCTTTAACAGTTTATCATAGGGAAACTCTAGCTGGAAACAGTTGTCAGCTACAAGGAACTTGTTTTCCTTTTTGTCAAGTAGCCTGTATGCCTCACTATCCTTTATAATTTCCGATACAAAAAGGGGACTATTGTTGTAGAAAAGCCTCATCATATATATCAGATAAAACAGACCTATTCCAAACTGCTGAAACTTCTCTTTATTCTTCTCAAAATATTCCCTATTGTTTCTAATATGCTCTTCAAAAGCCTGTACTTTTTTCTTGTTTAAAGAAAGTGGAAACTTTCCTGGAATATCTATTATTTTCAGATCCACTAAAGCCTGAACAAGGTCGGCTCCTTTCGTGATAAACTTCTCTAAATCGGTTATATTGTTGTAAACTGCGTCAAAGCTGTCTATCTTTTCTACGCCTTCGGGAAAAGGGCAGTACTCTTCTATTACACCATCTCTAACAACTGGATTTTCTTTTAGCTTTTTATCGAGGTAGTCAATGTAGTCATTCAGCCTGACTGCTCTAACTTCCATCAAGAGTTCCCTTTTAGGTAAAAAGGTATAAAATATTTTCAAACAGTTTTATCACTTTTTGATATACCCCCCTACAAAGGGGGGCAGAAATGCTTACTTGCCGTAGATTTCTTTGGCGGCCTCTTTAAGAGGTTCCAGGTTGTTCTTGAATGCACTCATCATAGGGTTTGTGGACTTCAGGCCGGCCTCTACGAATGCTTTTGCATCTTTAAACTTTGCCTTGAGCTGAGCTTTTGACGGAGCCATAGAACCATTGTGGCATCCTGCACACTGGGCTTCCCAGACTCCTGCTACGGCAGGGGTTATTCCCATTCCTACAAGCAGTCCAGCTACGATAAGTGCTTTTACTTTCATTTTACCCTCCTTGAAAAATGGTTTCTACTTGAAATGGTAATATATTTTTGCAAACTTTTCAAGAGTGTTCGATATTCAGGTGTTATAATCTGCTTTATGAATCAGTATAAAGTTCTTGAATACATTGCAAGCATTTCAACAACGGTAGGAGTAGTCTTAATTTCTCTCAAACACCCTGGAATCGGTCAGCTGGTTACAGGAATAGGAAATCTCCTGTTTTTTCTCTACGGTATTTTGACAGGCCAGCGGGCACTCGGCCTTTCTGCTCTCTTTCTTGCCGTAATTGAATTTTTCGGCGTTTATAACTGGCTTTTCAGAAACGGATAAAAGACTTGAAAACACTACAAATTTTCTTAAAATTCTTACAGACACTTTTACTCTGAGGAGGGAACAATGCCTGCAACCGTAGAAGTAAAGTTCGTCCCGATCGACAAAAGCGAAAAAATTGAAAAACTTCCCGAAAAAGTAGCCTACAACGGCAAAATTATGCCTGAAAGGGATTTCTACAATCTCCTGAAAGAAAAAGTTGAAAAGGGAATGATTAAACTAGTTCACCTGAAAGAGGTTGTGCTTTATTACCCCACAGAAGATAATAACTACAGAAAGGTTAAAGCAAAACTGGTAGTAGAAGAGAAGTAAGTTTTTCAGAAACGGATTTCGGGGGGCATAGGGATTTTTGAAGCAACGCCCCCCGCAGAGGATTTTTTGTAGAAAGTTCTACCCGTCTTCCTCTTTCAGGATAGCAACTGCAACCTGTTCAAGGTTATCACCGGTTTCAGTTTGGGTAGGCAGGTCAGATTCCTTGAGAATTTTTACAACCACGTCTTCAAATGCTGTCGTGCACATAGTAAACCTCCTCTGTTTTTTTATAATCTTATCATAGTCAGGGCTAAAAGTCAAGTATAATATAAGATAACACGGTAAAGGAGAAAGTGTATGGGATTTAACAAAGAAGATTATATGTTCCTGCTGGCCTTAAACGGTAAAAGAGTAGAGAGGGAAACCAAACTAAAAATTGCAAAAAATCTCTACCTTATAACGGATTTACCGGTAGAGGTAATAGCCAAAACAGTTGAACTGCCGATTGAGGTAGTAGATAAGGAACTAACACCTATTAAAAGAGTTAAAAGCAAGTATAAACTTCAAAAGGATAAAAGCAGTCTTGACAACATTTTACAACACTTAGGAGAAATTAGTTATGAAATCGGTTAAACCTTATTATGAAAGCCAGTCTGGAGTTCTCTACAACGGCAAGGCCGAAGAGATTTTACCTGCTTTCGATTCTGAAAGCGTGGACCTTATAATAACTGATCCACCTTACAATATAGGAGATAAAGACAAATTAACAAAAAAAGGAAATAAACTTGTATCCACAGAAGAAGCCTGGGGTAAAGAGTTTAAGGATTCGTATGATTTTGAAAGGTATGTTGAGTGGATTGTGGAACTATCAAAAGAGTTTTACCGTATTTTAAAGAAAACGGGGAGTTTAATATTGTTTTTGGATAGAAACTACTCAGGCTACTTTGCATACTTAATAGAGAAAAATACAGGCTTTAAACTGCGAAATAAGATCTACTTTGAAAAACTAAATCCACTTCCACATATAAGGAAAAATAACTACCGTTCCTGTATAGAGGAAGCACTATGGTTTACTAAAGGGAAAACCTATTATTTAAACTTTATTTCGCAGGATAAAATGCTTCAAGTTTTTAAGGGTTTTATCGGGAAGAAAAAAACCAGTCATCCGACAGAGAAATATATGTGGATGATTGAACCTCTAATAACAAGACATTCAAAGCCGGGTGATATAGTTCTTGATCCGTTCTTCGGAAGTGGAACAGTAGGAGAAGTGTGTGAACTTAACGGCCGTAGATGGATAGGCGTTGAAAAGGAAGAAAAGTTCTGTCTGATGGCCAAAAGACGAATTGAGAAAATCAGTAAGTTAACTCTTTTTTTAAACAAGAAATAAAAAGAACACTATACTTGAATTTAAAGCGACATATTGGTATAATAAAAAAAATCCTATTCTGGGAGAACAGAGATGAATAGGAATACCATTCTTGGAATTTTATTCTTTACCTGCTATTCCTGTGGGGGTAGTGGTGGTGGCTTCAATGATTTTTCCGAGCCAGATTATAAAGGTGCGTTTGTCTACCAGGATATAAATATTCAGAGGAGTGCTGAAGAAATTTTAAGGGAAGTAAAAGCGTTAAATCTTGATTTTATAATCATTAACTATGACGAATCAGACGGGACAGTACCAATAGCACATCAAGACGAAATTATAGAACTGTTAATACAGAATGGGATAGATGTTTATGTGGGCCTTGATATGAAAT
>NZ_JALVIW010000064.1:0-3704 GCF_027028515.1 Desulfurobacterium sp.
TTCCTGGGCTATAAGACAGATAAGATTAGCACACTGCATAAAAAGTGTTTCAAGCCTTTTAGGTGGAGAGGCTTTTCTTTCATTTTTTGCCGTACTCTGCAATCCCCAGTATGCCACATCTTTGGCTGACAAACCCACGCAATAAAAACTCAGCTTATAACTCTGATGGTGATATGCCCACCCCTCTTCGTGGTGGAACTTTACAGGTAAACCTTTGTAGACTTCCTCAAACAGGTAGTCTTTCATTACTTCACCGACTACCACATGCTCAAGTACAGGTATCCCACGAATGAAGTTAGCGTTATTTCTTGCTATGTCGGAGTTTTTTAAAAACAGGTCAATTACCCTGAAGTACTTATTCATCTTTTGCAACCTCCACCGGATAGAATGGATTCACCTGATGCTCTAACCCGTATGCCGTTACAGTTTCTCTGATCTCTTCTATTTCCTCTTCCTTCAAAAGTGGATACCTGACTGTTCTCGTAATAGTAAAGGGAAGCTGTTTTTCAGCAAGGAATTCAAGAGTCTTTCTTACCCTGTAGGCATATTCACCTACAGAGAATTTTGGAGTCTGATTCCAGAACAGAACCTTTGTATACCTCTTTATCTCTTCAACGGTATATTTACCCCTTATCGGCACTTTCACATCTACGGCAAATCCGTCAACAAAATCAGCAACCTCTTTAACTTTTCCGTAAAGAAGGCCGTTCGTATCTATTCTGACCGGCTTTCTTTGCCTGAACTGGAGAATAGGAACATCATCAATCAACATCAAAGGTTCGCCACCTGATATGATAAACAGCTCTATTCCAAGTTTTTCTAGTTTTTCTAACTCGTTAGCAAGTTCTTTTAATGTAAAAAAGCGTTCAGAACCATAACTGTAATATGTGTTTTTATTATGACAATGATAGCAGTTTAGATTACAGCATTTAAACGGAATGTAGAACACAGCTGAAGGAACTTCTGCATCTTTAACGGTATAGGGAATATAATCTTTCAGGATAACTGTTCTCTTGTCCATACACACCTCTTAAGGCATTTTGGTAAATACTATTTTACCTGAACGGAAAGTGGTTTTCAAGATCTGTAAATTTTACCGTTTTCTTGTTTTGTTTCCTGTTTTCTTGCTTTTTCGTTTTTGAATACAATTAGTATCTAATTTTTCTTTATTGATAAGTTGGCTAATATTAACAAGTTCAACTTTTTTTCCGTTCTGTGTTAATACCATAAGACGGTCAATAACATTTTTTTCAACAGCAAGCCTGATAGTAAGGTCTTTCTGCCTCTCAGATAGCTCTTCCCATAAAACGGTTGAGGATAGAACAACAGGCATATTCTTTCTCAGCCTACGCTTTAGTGCTTTCGGTATTAGAACGGGCTGTGTGTTTGCTTTTGTATAAATAGATACAAGTATGTTTAACTTTTCTACCTCATCTTTTCCTTCCAGGTAGGGAGAAAATGAATCTTCAATAAGGAGCACCGGCGCATTGGCCGGTGTATCGGGTATGAGAAAGTCCCTATTCTTAACGTATAAGTTCCATATCTGATATTTTCTCTTCCACTTTGCCATCTACTTTACACCTATGGCCTGTTTGATCTTTTGAGGCCCGACGGCCAGCTTAAACTTTCCTTCCTGTGTTTCAACAACTCCACTTGGAGTCCCTGGTATTCCTATCTTGACAGAAGCCTGGTAGAGCTTTTCAGCCGTCTTGAGTGGAGTTTCTCCTGTTTTTTCATCTGCCGTATTTTTATAAAGTTCCTTGTACCATTCCTTGCCTTTGTACCTATTCCATTCCCTTATAAGTTCTCTTGCAAAAGGTTTGTGTTCTTTTTTGCTCTTTTCCAGGAGATAAGCCGTTGTTTTTAGACTGGCCAACCCGTGAACGGAAAACGGAACTACTACTACCTTATATTTTTTAACAAGCTTGTCATATATCGCAGGAAGTCCTTTCTTACAGAACGGGCAGTATGGATCAACAAAGAGAATTAATGTCTTTCCTTTCCCTTCCGACAAAACATATCCATTCTTCTCTGCTTCTTTTACGGCTTCAAATATAGGCTTAAGCTCTTTCTTAGTGGCCTCTTTCTCTTTTACGCTGAACCTTACAAGTTTTATCTTTCCGTTTTCTTCTGTTGCTATTTTGGCATAGTAGCTGTTGCCTACCTTTACTACTTCAACCTTGCTTTCTTTAAAGGGGGATTCCTGGATTCCTGTATAGTAGGATACAGTTTCCTGCTCCTGCTTCTGCTTTTTTAAAGTAAATACACCTATCTTAACTGTTTCTTTACCCGTGTTCCCTGAATGGCTAACAGCACTACTTCCCTGAGCCTGCATTCCACAGGAGAACATAAGAATTGTAGCTACTAAAAGAGCTCTTTTCATTTTGACCTCCACAAAACATTATGCTGTGATACCAATGTTAAATAAAGCATAATTTTTGATAAACTTCAAGACCACAAGTGCTATGTCAAATGTATTTATATAAACAAGATTAAGTGAAAATAGAAAGGTATAAAAAACAAGCATACCAAATATTCCGTGAGCCAAGAATGTAAAAAAGGCTTCTTCCACATTTTGCAGTCTTTCATATTCCATTTTGGCATCTCTGTATGCAAGACCTACTACGACTATAAAACCAAATACTTCAATTATAGTTATTCCAAGGTAAATAAGTGCAAGCAGAAATCCCAAAATATCAATCAAGAATCCCACTACTGAGTAGCCGGCCTGCAAGTAATCACAGCACTTGGGATACAGAACGGAAAGTGCGTCTCCATTCCCACTTATTATTTCGTTAAAGATGTTTTCTAACGAGCTATTAGAAACCCAGTTAACATCAGGACTAAACAGATATTTCAAGATTTCCGAGGCCGGAAAACCGAACACGCTCCACGTATCTATTATGATCCGTGCAAAAATTAAAATCATCACGTAGCCGGTTAATATCTTGAACCAGTAGATTACGGGATTTTCTACCATATCCCGATTTTCGTTGTTCTTGTTCTGTAAAAAGCTGACAAGTCCACCGATTATGATTAACGGTAGGGAGATAAAAAATATCCTTACGAAAATGTTAAAACTGCAACACAGGGCGGCGGCAGCTATGTTCGACAGCTCAACAGGTGAACCCGGCAGGTTTATAGTAAGTGCATAGGCATTTCCCGTAAGGAAAAATAAACTTATCAGTATTCCTATTAACCCTGTTTTATTCAGGAATGACTTTATAGTTCTTACCACAGGCACTTACCTCGTCCCTTGTATAAATTTTATCTACAACCTTAAATAGATACTTCTGTCCCGAAATGGAAATCGTATCCCCGTTGTTGGGACAGTGGCCGGTTAACTGCTTGTAAAACAGCAGGACTTCCGAGGGTGTCATTTTTTGGGATTCATAGTACACGTATTTTCCGTAAACGGGTACACTTTCGTAGAGTGGATTAACGGCTTCTCCGATAAAGGTATATTCGTTCCCATCTTTATCTACTGCTATAACAGTCATAAATTTACCACTTCCCTTTTCCGGTGGGCTGACTATTATCAGATTTTTCCTGTATATCACAGAACCACCACCGGCAGAATAGACAAAAGCATTTACAACTTCCTTGTCTTTGGGTAAAACTATCACTACTGGGATAGAAGAATTAAAGTAAAACAGGTTTGTTCCTCTTAACGGCTCTCTTTTAACCTTTCCGTAGTTTAGGCC
>NZ_JALVIW010000065.1:0-10466 GCF_027028515.1 Desulfurobacterium sp.
GGGTTCAGATAGCAAGAAAAAAAAGGAAAAAATAGATTATAGGGCGGTATTTTTAACGGGTATTGCTTCTGGATTTCTTGCAGGACTTCTTGGTGTGGGAGGCGGGGCTGTTGTTACTCCGATGCTTTATTCATTTGGAAATATACCTATAAAAATTGCTATGGCGACTTCCACAGGTGTTGTTTTCTTTAATGCTCTCTTTTCGTCTCTCAATTATATTTACTATGGATGGCATCGTGTTAGTAATCCTTTTTTTATCGGTTATATCTACGTTCCTGCTCTTATTTTTATGATTCCGGGCCTTTATGTTGGAACCCGCTTTGGTGTAAAAATTATGCATAAAGTACATCCAGATAAACTTAGAAAGTGGTTTGCCTTATTTTTACTGGCAGTTGCTGTAGAAGTTGTTGTAGAGGTTTTTAATTCTGTTTTTTAATTTTCGTTATTAGCTGCCATGTTGAGTGTGTTATAATTGAGTTTAACAAATTGAAAAATTTTTGTTATTAGAAGAAGCGAGGAAGGATAATGGCTTCAATAGTTGATTTTCTTAGGGAGCTTGTTGAAAGAGGTGGGTCGGATCTTCATCTTTCGCCTGGAAGTCCGCCAAGAGTGAGAGTTAGTGGTGATCTTATTCCAATGGAAGAGTATGAAATCCTTTTACCCAATGATACAAAAAAGTTGATATACAGTGTTCTTACTGATATGCAGAAGAAGCGCCTTGAAGAGGAGTTAGAGCTTGATTTTTCTTTTGGAATAGAAAATCTGGCGCGATTTAGAGGAAATGCCTTTTATCAACGCTCTGCATTGGGTGGAGTGTTTCGCTTAATTCCTTTTGAAATTCCTGAGTTTGAGAAACTTGGGTTACCAGAGGTTGTAAAAAGTTTTGCACATCTTGATCAAGGATTGGTGCTCGTTACAGGTCCTACCGGTTCAGGTAAATCTACAACGCTTGCTTCTCTTATTAATATTATTAATGAAACTTATCCCTATCACATAATTACGATTGAGGATCCTATTGAATTTGTTTATGAGCATAAGATGTCTCTTGTGAATCAGAGAGAACTCGGAAGTGATACGAAGAGTTTTGCCAATGCACTTAGATCAGCACTTCGTGAAGATCCGGATGTCATCCTTGTAGGTGAGATGAGGGATACAGAAACTATTGCAGCTGCTCTAACTGCTGCGGAAACCGGACACCTTGTTTTTGGTACTTTGCATACCAATTCCGCGATAGAGACGATAAACCGTATAGTTGATGTTTTTCCAGCAAATAAGCAGTCTCAGATAAGGACTCAGCTTTCGTTTTCTCTCCAGGGTATAGTGGCTCAAAAACTCCTTAAGAGAAAAGATGGAAAAGGTAGAGTTGCTGCGGCGGAAGTCTTTATACCGACGGCGGCTATCAGAAATCTTATAAGAGAAAACAAACTTCATCAAATCTATTCGTTAATGCAGACTGGCCAAGCAGAGACAGGGATGGTAACGATGAATCAAAGTTTGGCTAAATTGTACCTTTCAGGAGAGATTACTCTTGAAACAGCAAAAACAGTTTCCCCCGATGTTAAAGAACTTGAAGCATTGATAAAAACTTATTCGGGATAGGTGAGATATGCCTGTTTACAGTTATAAAGGTAAGACAATTTTTGGGAAGGTTAAGAGAGGTAAAGTTACCGCTGATAATATTGATATGGCTAAAAATCTTATAAGGAACAAAGGAATAGTTTATATAGAGTCCGTCAAGGAAGAAAAATCTTCCGGTCTAAATATGGAAATTAATCTATCCTTTATGGATAGAGTTAAGCTGAAAGATATAGTATTGTTCACACGTCAGCTTTACTCTATGATAAATGCTGGTATTCCGCTTGTCAGTGCTTTAAGAGCACTTGAACAGCAAGTTTCTAATAGAAAATTAAAAGAAATTATAAAAGATGTTGCAAAAGAGGTAGAAGAAGGGGGTAAGTTTTCTGCAGCTCTTGCAAAGCATAAAGATGTCTTTGGTGATCTTTACATAAGTATGATAAAGGCGGCAGAAGAGGCAGGTACTCTGGATACAACTTTAAAAAGACTCGCAGAATATCTTGAAAAAATAGAGCATCTTCGTTCTAAAGTGAAAAGTGCGATGTTCTATCCTACGTTTGTTTTAATTATAGCTACAATAATTGTTTCCGGCATTTTGATTTTTGTTATTCCTACTTTTGCAAATATATATAAAGACCTTGGTGGTCAGCTTCCAACTTTAACGCAGATCGTTATAAATATCAGTAATTTTTTAAGAGATTATATAGGTTGGATGATTGGAGCGTTGGTTGTCTTTATAATTGCTTTTAAGCAACTTTTAAAAATAGATAAAGTTAGATATTATTTTGATATGTTTATGTTGAAAATACCAATTTTTGGTGATCTTATTTTAAAAAGTTCAATTGCTAACTTTGCCAGGACACTTTCTTCGATGGTTTCAAGTGGTATAAATATTCTTAAAGCTCTGGATATTGCTGCGGAAACATCTAACAACAAGATTATTCAGGAGGAAATAAAAAAAGTGAAAGATCAGGTGGAAAGGGGTATAAGTCTTGCTGTAGCTCTTTCCCGTAGCAAGATTTTTCCACCTATGCTTATAAACATGGTGGCTATTGGTGAAGATGCAGGTAACCTTGACGAAATGCTTGGCAAAGTAGCTGATTTTTATGAGGAAGAAGTAGATACGATGGTTGATGGTTTAACGTCCCTCATAGAACCTCTTATGATGGTATTTATAGGCGGAATAATTGGCTTTATAATTATTGCTATGTATTTACCTATATTTAAAATGGGAAGCCTCCTTAAGTAGGTTGCCGTAAGAGCATTGTTTTATTACCTGTAACATAAGTATGAAATTTTAGTTTGACTTTGAAGTTGGGATGTGCTTTTTTAATCTCTATATTTTTTGTTCCTTTTATTTGTATTATTTTTTTTACAAAAGTTTTAACAGATTTTCCATTAGTGAAGAAAATTTCTACTTTGTCTCCTACAGAAAAGGGGTTTCTTACTTCCCAAACTTCATTTTTACAAAGTGCAAGGAATTTATATTTTCTTATATAAGAGTTTGATTTATAATATTGAAGTAAAGTTTTGTCTTGGAGAAAACCTGTGGTGTAAGGTCTATGACTTATTTTATCTATTTCGTTTAGAAGATAAGGTAAATTTTTTTTGAATTCTTTAGGTTTGTTTTTAATAAGATTGATAGCTTTTCTGTAAATGGCTGCTGTTACAGCTACATAGTATACGCTTTTTACCCTTCCTTCAATTTTTACAGAGTCAACACCTATTTCGTAAAGTTTATCAAGGAGTGGAAGTGCACACAGGTCTTTAGAGTTGAAAATGTACGTGCCGTGCCTGTCTTCCTCAATTTGGTATAGTTCGCCTTCTCTATTTTCTTCAACGACATAATATTTCCACCTGCAACTCTGGGCGCAGCTTCCCCGGTTGGGATCCCTTCCTGTCAGATAACTTGAAAGCAGACATCTTCCTGAGTATGCCATACACATTGCGCCGTGGATAAATACTTCTATTTCCATTTCCGGTACAGCTTTTTTAATTTCTTCTATTTCCTTGAGTGATAGCTCTCGGGCGAGAACTATTCTGCTGGCACCAAGCTTCCGGTATGCTTTTACTGTTTCTATATTTGTTACATTTGCCTGTGTGCTGATATGGATAGGAATGTCTGTTCTGCTTCTTATTATGGAAAGTGCACCGATATCTGCCACAATAAATCCATCTGGGTTAAGTTTAGCCACAGCGTCAACAGTTTTTTTAAAGGTTTCTAATTCGTTGTTTCGTAAAAACGCGTTGAGCGTTATATAGACTTTTTTATCTTTTGAGTGGGCGTATCTAATTCCTTCATATAGTTCTTCTATCGTGAAATTTCCTGCTCTCTCTCTTAAGCTGAACTGTTTTACGCCTGCATATACCGCATCAGCGCCAAAATCTACGGCAACTTTTAGTTTTTCTAAAGTTCCAGCCGGTGATAAAAGTTCCATGTTTTCCTCTGTCTATAATTCTATAATAGTTATAGAATAAAGATAGCCGTTTATTGCCGGTATTCAACAATGTTCTTAATTTTCTTCTATATACTTTTGAGTTCAGGGAAGGCAGAATGAAAAGTGCGGGAATAGATATAGGTTCAACTACCATAAAATGCGTTTTGCTTGATGAAAAAGGAAATGTTATCTATAAACGTTACGAGAGGCACGAGGCAAGGCAGGGTGAAAAGCTTTTAAAGTTCTTAAAAGATATTGAAGCGATTGCTGGTAGAGAGTTTAACCTCTTTATGACGGGAAGTGGTGCTACATCTTTTTCCAAAGTTCTTGGAGTTCAATTTATCCAGGAGGTAAACGCTGTAACTCGAGCGGTTGAAAGCACTATTCCAGATGTAGGAAGTGTCGTTGAGCTTGGTGGTCAAGATGCAAAGATGATTTTCTGGTTTGATGTTAACGGTAGAAAAAGAAAGTTAATGACGATGAACGATAAGTGTGCTGGTGGGACAGGTGCAACGATAGATAGAATTTTAAGTAAACTTAAAATATCACCGGATGTTGCAGCTTCTGTGTCTTACGATGCTTCAAAGGTTTATCCGGTTGCTGCTAAGTGTGGTGTTTTTGCTGAGACAGATATAACAGGTCTTCAAAAGAGTGGTGTTCCTGCCGAAGAGCTTCTTGTATCTCTTTTTGATGCAATAGTTCTTCAGAACCTTACCGTTCTTACAAGAGGTTATACTCTTGTACCTAAAGTTCTACTTCTTGGTGGGCCTCATACATTTTTCCCGGCACTTCGTCAGGCCTGGAGGTTTCATCTTGAGAGAGTCTGGAAAGAGAAGGCTATTGATTTTGATGAAAACAGCGTGATTGTCCCGGAAAACGCTCAATTCTTTGCCTCAATAGGGGCTGCTCTTACTGGTATAAAAGAGGAGAGTCCTTATAAAGGTTGCGATAAACTACAGGAATTCTTGAGTATCGGTAGGGATGGTTTGAAGAAAGAAATAGGGGTACCCGGGTTAGTAAAGGATGAAGAAGAGCTTGAAGAGTTTTTGAAAAGGTACGGCAGAGTTATTGTTCCGGTGAGACAGATTGTGCCAGGTGAAAGAATTCCCTGTTATATAGGAATTGATGGTGGTTCAACATCTACCAAAGTGGTTGTTATAGATGATAAAAAGCAGATAGTGGAAAAAGCTTACACTCTTTCCTGCGGAAATCCTCTTGAGGATGTTAAAAATCTCTTAAAGCAGGTGCAGAAGTCTGTTGAGTCTAAAGGGGCTGTTCTTGATGTTAAAGGAGTCGGCGTTACAGGCTATGCTAAGGATATGATAAAAGAAATAATAGGTGCCGATGTTGCAGTTGTTGAGACGGTTGCCCACACAATTTCGGCTCTCTCTTTCTTTGATAAGGTTGATGTTATTGTTGATGTTGGAGGGCAGGATATAAAGGTGATGTTTATGTCCAACAATCAGGTGAAAGATTTTAAATTGAATACTCAATGTTCCGCAGGAAATGGATATTTTCTTCAAACGACTGCAGAAAGGTTTGGTTACAGAGTAGAAGAGTATGCAGACGTTGCTTTTAGGGCAGTGTATGTTCCTGAGTTTAATTTTGGTTGTGCAGTCTTTCTTGAACAGGATATTGTTGATTTCCAGCGTCTTGGATGGGAACCTCAAGAAATAATGGCAGGTCTTGCAAAGGTTCTTCCAAAAAATATTTGGCTGTACGTTGTTAAGGAACCGAACCTTAAAAAGTTCGGTAAGTATTTTCTCCTGCAGGGGGGAACACAGAGAAACCTCGCCGCAGTTAAGGCTCAGTACGACTTCATAAAAGAGAAGGTTCCCGATGCGGAAATTTTTGTCCATCCTATAACCGGTGAGGCGGGGGCTTTCGGAGCTGCTGTCGAAGCCATGAAGACAAAAGAAACGGTGTTCCCCGGGTTTGAAACTGTTGAAAATATGCAGTTTGAGGTTATAAGTGATGAGACCACAAGATGTCATTTCTGTACAAACAGGTGTTTAAGAACCTTTATAAAGGTTAAGGGAAGAGATAGCCTTTACATTATTGCTCCGTGTGAAAAGGGAATGGCTGTTGATGTGCAGTCTCTAAAGAGACAGCTTAACTTTCTGCAAGAGATTAAGGAAAGATTTCCTGACATGTCGGAGATCTCTGCCAAAACTGTTTTTCAAGATTTTGATGTTGATGTAATTTCAAATAGATTGAAAGGTGTTGTTGTAGGTATTCCAAGAGTTCTTAACTTTTACGCTATTGCACCTTTCTTTACAGGTTATTTTAAGTCTTTAGGTGCTAAAGTTCTCTTTTCGCCTTTTACAAGTGAGAGTATGGTGAAAAGGGATATGGTTGGTGGTGCCATAGACCCTTGTTTCCCCAGTAAAGTGGCGTTGGCCCACGTTATTAACCTTTTAAGGAAAAAACCTGATGTTATCTTTTTCCCGAAAATCTTAACTTTAATGCGTTTTTTAAAGGATTGTGAAGATTCTAAAGCTTGTCCTACAGTTTCGGGAACGCCAATGGTTGTGAATGCGGTTCTTACGAAAGAAGAAAACGTCTTTAAACGTAAAGGTATTGATTTTATCTCTCCTATCCTGCACTTCCACGATAGGGACTTCCTTGAGTTTGAACTTTTTGAGACGTTTGGAAAACGTTTTGGTGTAACAAGAAAAGAAAACAAGGAAGCTATTGACATTGGACTTGAGGTTTATAAAAAATATCTTTCTACTATGAGAGCTTATGGTAGAGAAATCCTTGAGCGGGTGGAGAAAAGCGGTGAAATTGCCGTCCTCGTTCTTGGGAGGCCTTACCATAATGATCCGGGGATAAATCACGGTATAACCACGGAGATTCAGAAAAGGGGTTATCCAATTCTTACAATAGATTCTCTTCCTGTTGATAGAGACATACTTGCGAGAGTTTTCAGGGAAAAGGATCCTTTCTCTATTTCTCATGTTTATAAGAAATCGTACAGTGAAAATACCAACCGAAAAGTCTGGGGTGCTCTTTATGCTGCAGGTCATCCAAACATCGCAGTGCTTGACTTTTCAAGTTTTAGATGCGGTCCTGACGCTCCTGTTTACGGAGTTATTGAAGGTATAATGGAAAGTAGCGGAACTCCTTACTTTACCTTTCACGAAATAGACGAGAATCGCCCTGCTGGAGCAATAAAGATAAGGGTAGAAACGATAGATTATTTTCTCAAAGAGTACAGGGAGAAGGTTTTATGAGCGTTCTCCTCTTATGATTTTCTTTGCAACGACGAGGGTTATGAATCCATTCACTATCGCAAAGGGAATGCTTTTTAGGAGCAGGCTGTATATGGTCAGGGATATAGAGGCTATAAGGTTAAAGTAAAGGAAGAGTCTAAACTTTTTAAAATACAGAAAGATATAGGCTAAAAGTAGCAGAATGCATCCTGCCCATCCGAAAAGTTCTCTCATAGATTTCTCCTTTAGATTGCCGGAAGTAACACTTTAATTACAAAGATAAGCCACAGGGGAGAGAGAAGTGTGCTTAAAAATATTATTGAAGCGCTGATTTCCGGGTCTTGATTGAATCTGTCGCACAGTACAAAGTTAAGGATTGCCGATGGAAGGCTTGACTGGATAAACACCGTTTTTTTTAGAAGTGGTGGTGCCTGTAATCCTTTTACTACAATGAAGGAGATGAGTGTACCGAGAACAAGTCTTAAAAAGGTGCCTGTAATTGCCGGAGATACTCTATCAGGTTTTATGCGGGAAAGCTTTATTCCGATTGCAAGAAGCATAAGAGGCATTGTTGAGTCGCCTGTAAGTTTAAGCATCTTTTCAATACCTTCCGCAAGTTGAAAGTTTCTCAAGAAGAAGGCACCAATTACTGCGTATATGAGAGGTATTTTTAGCGTTTCGATGACTCCTTTCTTTATACTTTCCGGATTTAATGCCACTATTGCTATCGTAAAGTGGATGATAGTTACAAAGACCATGTAGGTTATAGCGTAACCCAAAGCTTTATCGCCAAAGAGGACGTATATAAGTGGAAGCCCTAAATAGCCTATGTTCATTATAGCTGCCGACAGTTCGAGTGCTGGAATTCGCCTTCCGTAAAGCTTTTTACTTACAAATCCAGCTGCTATCCATACTGCTGCGATTGTTACTGTTCCGTTAGTGATTATGAACTTTATATTCTCTATTGAGAGATCAACGTTTTTAAATGAAGAAAGCACCAGTGCAGGTGCCAAAAAGTAAAGGACAATAAACGTTATAGTGTCTGTCTCTAAGTCTTCCTTGAATTTTCCCGATAGAAAGCCGGCAGCTATTAGAATGTAAACGGGAAGAATAACATTTATCAGAACGTGCCACATATTTCACCTTACAAAAAGCCTTTGCGAGAAAGCCCTGCTTTTCAAAGCAGAGATGAACCGCACAGCGTAAGCCGTTGAAACAGGATGATTCAAAGATTAATTTTAAGTTATGAACGGATTAAAGCAAGAGAAAATTAAAGAAACTCTTAATGCAACCAGAAAACGGAGAAAACGTCAAATTCCCCGCGTCTATCAACTTAAACTTCAGAACCTATCAAAGAAAGATAGAAAAAAACTTGACAGACTATTCCTTGAAGCCAAGTGGCTCTACAACTACGTAGTTGCAGACATAGAAAACCGTCTAACCAAAGACTCCTGGAAGCTCAAGGAGGTAGAAATTAAAACACCCGAAGGCTTTGAAAAGAGAGACATCAATACTCTCTCATCTCAAATGAGACAGGGAATAATCGAAAGGATAAAACACTCCCTTAAATCCCTCAAAAAAGCAAAAGAAAAAGGAATCAAAGCAGGCAAACTCTCATTCAAAAGCGAAACAAGAAGCATACCACTAAAACAGTATGGAATAACCTACAAAATTTCAGGAGACAGAAACAGAGTGAACTACCTACGACTAAAGTCGCAGGCTTCTGAGGGAGTTTGACTGATTTCTCCAGCCCTTATCCCTCCAGGCAGGTTCACGCTGCCCTCTACTCCTATCCCTGCAAAAAGCAGGGATTCGGAGATACCTTTATTCATCCTGTATATTCTTATCCTTACTACCTGTTTGAGTCCCGTTACAAGGTCAAACCAGCTCTTCTTGAACTTCCTTAAGATGTTTCTCGCTCCGTTAACGTCTGCGTTGATGAGTCCTTTTATGGCTGATAGAAAAAGTCCTCTTTTTATCCTTCTTCCGTTACCCTTGCTCTCTTTTTTAACTCCTGTATTTTCGCCGCAGGAGTCGGTAACGGAAGTGTAGCTTTCGTCTATTAGCTTAACTTCTATTCCTGCCTCTTTGAGCTTATATTTCAGGTGTTCTGTTACTTTTCCGTGGGGTAACAGTTTGAACATCTGGTTTACAAGGTCTGGAAGGTTGTTCTTTTTGTTCTTTGATTCTTGAACTTTTCCTATTACTACTGTTTTGACATTATTTAAAACCGCAAGCTTTATTATGAGACTGCTTACTTTGTGTGCGTAGTCTCTTAAAAGGTTCTTAACGCTTTTCCAGAGTCTGTGGAGTTTCCTTTCTAACTGAATCGTCGGTAGTCCTTTGTTCTTGAGGTTATCAAGCTTTTTCTGTAGGTTGACTATCTTTTTGAGTTTCTTCCGCAGTAATGTTTTCACTCCTCTTCCGTCTATGATGTAGGAAGTAGGATTCCCTTCCACCACACAGGTGGCAAAGTTTGATATTCCGTAGTCTATCGCTAATACTTTGTTACTTTGCGGTCTAACTTCTGGAATTTCTTTCTCATACACTACTACCGCTTTAAAGCTTACCTGTCCGTAGGACTTATACGGAACTATCTGTATGTTGAGAACTTTGAGGTTTTCTAAGTCCTTATACCCTGTCTCTATCCATAGGTAATCTGGTGAATATCCAAACTTTTTGAGCAGGTGTTCTTTTAAGTTTTTTGACAGTGAAAGTCTTATTCTATTTCCTTCTATCTTGAATCCTGTTTTATCCCAAGTTACTACTCTGTGGGGAATTTCGGGATTTACGTAGCTTGGCGGTTTAACTACACTTACTCCTTTCTTTTTGAACTTTTCAGGGTCTTTTAAGAACTTGAAGAAGTTATTCCATCCTCTTGATAGTTCATCAAGAACTATTTGGGCTGAGCGGGATTGTAAGGAGCGTAAGTGCAGGGATTCGTCCTTGAGTTTGTTATACAGGTCTCTGTAATCGGGTTTTGCTAACTTGTTTTTTATGAGGTAGTTTGCTTGATTCCAGAGTCTTCCGGCGTGGTAGGTGAGGTGTCTGAGAATTATCTCCTGTTCTTCCGTTAAACGGTTTAACTCAAAAACTATCGCTCGTTTCACTTTCCTTGACATTCTTCTATGTATCTCCTAATCGTTTCAGCAGATACGTTTCCAGCAGTTCCAACGTAGTAAGATGGTGTCCAAAGGTGTCCACCCCAAAGCTTTTTCTTAAGTTCTGGAAACTCCTT
>NZ_JALVIW010000066.1:0-28970 GCF_027028515.1 Desulfurobacterium sp.
TAGGAATTATAAAAATCAGAACCTTCAGGCCCTTTCCTTATTATGATCTTGCTGATGCAATTGTAGCTTCAAACGCAAAGGCTATTGGTGTTATGGATAGAGCAGAAACCTTTGGCGGATACAGCGGTCCTCTCTTTGAGGAAGTCTGCACAGCCCTTTACACAAGAAACAGGTTCTATCCTATTGCAGGTCTCATCTACGGACTTGGTGGAAGAGACTGCAACATAAACCATATAGAAGAGGCGTTTGACGTTGTTAAGAGGAAGGCAGCAGGTGAAGAAGTTCCCCCTGTAACCTATCTCAATTTGAGAGTATAATAACTGATGGAGGAAATAATGGCACAAGTATCAGATAAACCGAAGTTTGTTACAAAAGGAGAGATAAAGGTTCCACCTCTTAGAGATTTAACCGATTTAAGGGAAGGTATAGCTCCGGGACACAGGTTATGTACCGGTTGTGTTGCCGGAATAATCCTTAGGCAGATGTTTATGGCTGCAGAGGCTGCTGGCTACACGCTCATAATAGCAAACGCCACCGGTTGTGTTGAAGTTTGCACATCTATCTATCCTCATACTTCATGGAAGGTTCCATGGATTCACAACGCTTTTGAAAACGCAGCCGCTACCATTTCAGGTGTTGAAGCTGCCTACAAGTCACTCAAAAGAAAGGGAATGGTTCCTTCAGATAAGAAGGTTAAGTTTGTTGCTTTAGGTGGTGATGGAGGAACTTACGACATTGGTTTCCAGTCCCTTTCTGGTGCTATGGAGAGAGGACACGATTTTATCTACGTATGCTACGATAATGAAGCTTATATGAACACTGGTATTCAGCGTTCGAGTGCAACACCAAGGCACGCTTCAACAACCACTCAGCCGGCAGGAAAAGTTATGGCGGGTAAACCTCAGCCAAAGAAGTGGATGCCGGAGATAGCTGCAGCTCATAATATTCCATATGTTGCTCAGGCAGCACCTTCACATTTTAACGATTTTATGCGAAAATTTATGAAAGCGTTAAACACTAAGGGGCCGTCTTATCTGAATGTTTTCTGTACCTGCCCGAGAGGTTGGAGGGCAAAAGAGGAGGAGGGAATTTTGATATCAAAGCTCGCTGTAGAAACCAACTATTGGCCTCTTTTTGAAGTTGAAGATGGTAAGTGGAAAATAAATTACAAACCAAAGGAGAGAAAGCCGATAGAGGAGTTCCTCAAGAAGCAGGGAAGGTTTAAACATATGTTTAAGCCGGGAAATGAGTATCTTATAAGAGAGCTTCAGGAAGACGTTGATAAACGGTGGGAAAGGCTTCTTAAACTTGAGCAGTTATAAGGAGAGAAAAAGTGTTAAGCATCAGACCCGAAGAGGATAAAAGGCTCAGAGAGATTCTTACAGCTTTGTGTGAAGAAAGTAGAGCGAAAGTTGTATTTTTGATAGACAAGGCGGGTCAGCTTATAAGCCGGAGTGATGCTCCGGCTTATACTTCAAACGATATTACGTTTGCATCGCTTACCGCTGGTAACGTTGCAGCTTCTGAAGCACTTTCAAAGTTACTTGGTGATAAAACCTTGAATCATGCTTTTACAGAAACAGAAGATGAAGGTATTTATATGTCTCTTCTTGATGGAAAGTTAATTCTTGTAATAATTTTTGAAAAGTTTGCCTCAAACTTAGGTATAATTCGTGTTAAATTGAAAAAATATAGGCCTATTCTTGAGGAAATAATACGTAAAATAGAGAGAAAATCTAAGCAGGAAGAGCAGATAGGTAAAGAGATTAACTTTGAAGACATAGATATTGACGATTTATTTGAATAAAGGAAGGCGGAGACGGTAAATGCCACTAATAAATTTTGCGACCAAAGAGATTAACTGTAAAATTGTTTATTACGGACCGGGATTGAGTGGTAAAACAGCAAATATTAAGTGGATTTATGACCATATAAGACCGGAAAACAAAGGTGAACTGATTACCCTTGCCACGGAGACAGAGAGAACGCTTTTTTTTGATTTTGTTCCGATAGAGGTTGCCACTGTTAAAGGTTTTAAGGTCAGATTTCATCTTTACACGACGCCAGGGCAGATTATTTACAAGATAAGTAGAAAGCTTATTTTAAAAGGTGTTGATGGGATTGTTTTTGTTGCCGATTCTCAGGAAGAGAGACACGATGCTAATCTTGATACACTTGATGATATGCTTAACAATATGAAGGAGCTTGGAATTAAGTTTGAGGAGACGCCACTTGTTTTTCAATATAACAAAAGAGATCTGCCCAACATCTTGCCTGTAGAGGTTTTGAGGAGGGATTTGAATAGGTGGAACTATCCTGACTTTGAAGCTATTGCTATTAGAGGTGTTGGTGTTATAGAGACCTTCAAAGAGATAACGAAGCTTGTCGTTCAAAAATTGAAGAAATGAAATTGACGGTTAGAGATATTTTCAAACTAAAGGCTGAAGAAGTTTTCTCTATCTTCTCTGATGTTTTTAAAATAAAGCTTTCCTTTTCAGGCCGCTTTATTGAGACCTGTGCTATCTTAAATGCAAAGAGTGGAAAGTGTCCTTCTGACTGTAAGTTTTGTGCTCAATCGAAAGAGAGTAAGGCTAACATAAAGACATATCCTCTCCTATCTGAGAAAGAGATGTACGATGCTGCTGTTTCAATGCTTTCAAAAGGTGTTGATAGATTCAGTTTTGTGTGCAGTGGTATAAAGCCTACAAAAGAAGAGATTAAAAGAATAGGAGATGTTGCTGAAAGGATAAAAGCGGACTTTCCATCTGCTAAGTTATGTGCCTCTTTAGGTCAGCTTGATAGAGAGGCACTTATCTATCTAAAGGAAAGTGGAATTGACAGGTACCATCACAACCTTGAAACTTCAAAGGAATTCTACCCTTACGTTTCATCTGTTCAAAAGTGGGAAGATAGATATGGAACGGTAGCAAGGGCTAAGGAGATCGGTTTTTCTGTTTGTAGTGGGGGTATTTTTGGACTCGGGGAATCGTCGGAGGATATTCTTTCTCTATTAAGCTCTTTAAAAGAACTGGAAGTTGATTCTATACCATTAAATTTTCTTTATCCTATAAAAGGCACTAAATTTGAGTATAATAATTTCTTGACACCTCTTAAAGTTTTGCGGATAATTTTCGGTATAAGGATATTTTTCCCTAACACTGTTATTCGTATATGTGGAGGTCGGGAGTACAACCTTGGCGAGCTGCAGTCTTTTGCAGTTGCGGTTGTAGATGGTCTTATGGTAGGGAATTATCTTACTACGAAGGGAAGAGTTTTAAAGGATGACGCTATGCTTATCAGAGATTTAGGACTTGTTAGTGGTCTAAAAAATCTTGCTTGATTGTGATAAAATGAGGATGCATCTCTAAGTTGTGCTATAATTTGCATGTTTAGTAAACAAGTTTATTAGAAGTTTTTGAATATATGTAACTAAAACAGGACAGGGAGTAGAAGAATGAGGATAGGGAGACTTTTGCTAGCCTTCATGATTGGTATGGTGATGGGGGGAAGTGCCTCTCTTGCGGCTGAGTGTGGTGGAAAAGGTTATACGGGCACAGATAGTTCTTATTGTTTAAAGTGTCATAAGCCTTGTGTAACCTCTGTTCTCTGTAAAGGTGAACCTAAGGAGTGTGTTCATGTTCCGTCATCTTTTCCCCTTGCTAACGGTCAGGTTACATGCGTTACCTGCCACGATATGAGTGGAAAAGAGTCAGATATGTTTCTTAGAGGTAACGTTGCAAAGAATCAAGCGCTTTCTTTTTGTTTAAACTGCCACAGTAAGGAGTGTTATGCAAAGTTTAATCCTCACGAAGGTATGTGGCTTTATTCGGGTAAGAAGCTAAGGCAGACGTGTGCTTACTGTCATGGGGAGAATAATACTGCTGACCCGACTAGGGTTTGTGTTGGATGCCACACCAAAAATCCACATCCCGGTGCTCTTGAGCACGTAGGACAAAAGTGTGAAGTTACAAATCTTCCATCAGTTAATGGAAAAATTCATTGTATTACATGTCACAATCCACATCCGACTTCATTTGACAAACACGAAGGTAAGCTTCTATTAGGAGTTGGGGAAGAGGTGGCGAAGGCAGACTTTGAAGCCACACTCAAAACCATTTCATTCAGGAATCTTGAACATGTTGAGTTTAAGAATGATCCCCGTCAGCTTATGAGGATGGAGACGGAAAATGGAAAACTTTGTTTGGATTGCCATAAAGATATTCCGAATAAATGAAAATGTTTTTAGTCTAATAAAAGCCCGCTTTGAAGCGGGCTTTTTCTTTTTTGCTAACAGATTTAACGGAAACCGTGTATAATAAGTCCTTGATTTTAGCTGTACTGTGGGAGTGAGATATGAAAAATTTGAAATGGAGAATACTTCTTATCTTTGCAGTTCTTTTATGTGCCGTTTATGTTAGCTTAACTAAAAAGGTAAATCTTGGACTTGATCTTAAGGGTGGAACATATCTTGTTCTCCAGGTTGATACAGAAAAAGCACTTGAAGATGAAACCTCTTCGTATATGAGGGAAATTAAAACGTTGCTTCAAAAGGAGAATATTCCTGTTCTTGATATTGAAAGGAAAGGTACTTCTATTTCAATTGAATTACTTGATGCTGATAAGGTTTCTCAGGCTGAGAAGTTATTAAGTAAAAATTATGGAAACATATTTGATATTAAAAAAGTAAGTAGTTCTACGATAAGACTGTCAATGAAAAATTCTTATAAACAGAAAGAAGCTGATAGACTTTGTAATCAGGCGCTTGAAACGATAAGAAACAGAATTGATGAGCTTGGCGTTGCTGAGCCAGTTATTGTGAGGAGCGGTAAAGACAGGATAATAGTTGAGCTTCCGGGTGTTAAAAATCCAGAAAGGGCTAAAAGAATACTTGGGCGGGTTGCAAAGCTTGAGTTTAAACAGGTTATTGATGTTGCACCTTCAAAAGAGGAGCTTTTAAAGAAACTTGGCGGAAAGGTTCCGCCTGATGAGCAAATCCTTGTTCAGGAAATTAAGAAAAACGGCAAAGTTGTTAATAGGCTGTATTATCTTGTGAAAAGAGAACCTATCCTGACGGGTGCTTATCTAAAAGACGCCTATCCAAGTGTTGATGAATACAACATGCCGGCTGTAAGTTTTGAACTTAAGAGTCAGGGTGCAAAGATTTTTGAGCAATATACAGCTTCTCACATAGGGACAAGACTTGCTATTGTTCTTGATAATAAGGTTCAATCAGCACCTGTGATTCGTTCTCAGATTGGTGGAAGGGGTCAAATAACAGGACAGTTTACATATCAAGAAGCAAAAGATCTCGCTATTGTTTTAAGGGCAGGTGCACTTCCTGCACCTGTAAAGATTATAGAAGAGACTACCATAGGACCATCTCTCGGTCATGAATCTATTGTAAAGGGAATCAAAGCTGGTGTAGCTGGATTAATTATTGTTATGCTTTTTATGATAGTTTATTATAAGTTTTCTGGTTTTGTAGCCGATGTTGCTCTTATGATGAATGTTATTCTTCTGTGGGCTCTTCTTGCGCTTCTTGGAGCAACGCTTACGCTTCCAGGTATCGCAGGTTATATCCTGACAATAGGTATGTCTGTTGACGCTAACGTTATTATTTTTGAGCGTATAAGAGAAGAACTTAAAAAAGGCCGATTTCTTATATCTGCCGTTGAAGTTGGATTTTCTTCTGCCTGGAGTACAATTCTTGATGCCAATGTAACAACACTTGCTTCTGCGGCAGTTCTTTTCCAGTTTGGAACAGGACCGATTAAAGGTTTTGCCGTAACACTTTCCCTTGGTATTCTCTGCAGCATGTTTACTGCTGTTTTTGTTACAAAAGTTATTCTTGATGTGATAGTTAAATACAAACCTCAGCTTTTTAGCATCTAAGGAGTAAAAGGGCATGGAAAGACAGTTTGATTTTATAGGAAAGAGGTATATAGCTTATGCAATTTCCCTTCTTTTGATTGTAGGAACCTGGGTTTACGGTCTTTATAAAGGGCCTCGTTTTGGTATTGACTTTACCGGTGGTGTTTTGGTTCAGGTAAAAGTTGAAGGAAGTGTGAATGCCGAAAAATTGCGGAAAATTTTCAAGAAAACAGATATAGGAAATGGTATAACAGTTCAGCAGATTCAAACAGGAAATGAGTATATTTTGAAAGTTCCCGCTGCCAATAATGTTAACCGTATTGTTGAAGAAATAAAGACAACGTTGACAGATAAACTTAAAGATAAAGTTCAGATTTTGAAAGTTGAAATGATAGGTCCTGCGGTGGGAAAAGAATTGAAAGAAAAAGGACTGCTGGCGGTTCTTTATTCATTTATCGCCATCCTGATATATGTAGCATGGAGATTTGAACCGGTTTTCGCCGTTACCTCTGTTTTAGCCCTTCTTCATGATGCTCTTATTACTGTAGGTTTTCTTATGGTTACAGGAAGAGAATTTAATCTTTCTGTTGTTGCTGCTATCCTTACGGTTATAGGTTATTCTATCAATGATACGATTGTTGTCTTTGACAGAATAAGGGAAAATATGCAAATATATAAAAACTCAAAGCCTTTTGAAGAACTTGTAAATGATAGCATTAATCAAACCCTTTCAAGAACAATAATAACTTCTCTTACGACATTCTTTGTTGTTCTCTGTCTCTTTTTGTTTGGCGGTAGTACTATAAATAACTTTTCATTCGCACTTCTTGTCGGAATCATAACAGGTACCTATTCATCTATATTTATAGCAAGTTCTCTTGTTGTTGATTGGTACAGGATAAGAAAGAAGAAATGAAAGTTCTGCATAGATATGTTTTAGAAGAGATTGTGCGTCTTTTTTTACTGCTTTTCGTCGTGTTTATTTTGATAGTGATTATGAACCGTGCCTCTTTTATAGCTGAAACGATACTAGGATACGGGATACCTGTTTCTTCTCTCTTTGTTATTCTTTTTAAAATGGTGCCTTCATTTTTGGGCTTTCTGATACCCATGTCTCTAACATTTGCCGTTTTGATAGTTTTCTTCCTTATGAACAGTAGGAACGAAATAATAGCGATGAGAGCTTGCGGCATAAGTGTAGCGGAACTGCTTAGACCAATCTTTTTGATTTCTTTTATTCTTACATTAATCAGTTTTGTCTCTGTTATGTTTGTGATGCCGGCCAGTAACGTGTCTATAAAAAAGCAGATACAGGAACTTGTCAGAAAGAAGCTTTCGTTGAGTATAACACCCGGTAGTTTCACTTCAAATTTTCCCGGTGTAACGTTTTATGCAGAGAAAGTTTTTCCTGAAAGAGGAATTCTTGAAGATTTTATGGTTTCTGTTAATAAAAAAAATGAAAAAATAACAATCTTTGCCAGTTATGGCAGAATAAGGACGGAAAATGGGACGGTATATCTTGATATTAAAGACGGTGTTGGACAGTTTCTTGACTGGAATAGACCTCAAAATTTAAAGCTTCTCCGTTTTAAATCATACACGCTTGTTGTTTACAGGTTTACAGGTGGTGACTCGTTTTCCTCATCAAAGTATTTGAATATGTTTGCTCTGTTAAATAGATGGCGTTTTGATGATAAAGTGGAGTTTTTTAAAAGGCTATCAATAGCTTTAACGCCTCTAATTATGGGACTTTTATCATTTACGATAGCCGCTTCAATACCAAGGGGTTCTATAGGGACGGCTGTTCTTCTTGGGCTGTTTATGATAGTTTCCTATTATGTTTTATATACCGTTGCCAAGAAAGTGGCGATAAAGTCGGGACTTTTCGCTCTGCCTCTTGCCGTTGATTTTATATTCGCTTTTATGTTTTTTGTGTTTCACCGCAGAGTTATTTCGGAAACTTATGTGAAGTAGGTGGTGAATGTTTAAGAAGTTAGATGTTTATGCTTTTAAAAGGCTGTTGAAATACTTTTTGCTTATCTTTTCTGTTCTAATTATTCTTTTTCTTATTATAGATTTTGTAGGCAGAGTAGATCAGGCTGGTGGAGGTCATTTGAAAGATGTTCTTCTTTTAGTTTTGTCGAGACTTCCTATTTATACCGTTAGAATGCTTCCTGTGGCTGTTCTTGTTTCTGTCATGGTTACCGTTGCCGATTTTTCATCAACAAATGAACTTCTTGTAATCAAATCTTTAGGAATAAGTCTTTACAGATTTTCTCTTCCATTTATCATTTTTTCTTTTATAGTTTCAGTCTTTGCTTTTTCTGTTGAGGAGGTGGCCGTTCCTGCCGCTGCAAAAGTGGAAAAGCAGCTTCTGATAAGTTCTGGGAAGAGAAAACCGCTAATTATTGGAGCACAGATATGGAGTAAGCTGGACGATAAGTTTATCTCTATTGAGAAATTAAATTTTGCTGACGGTGAAGGGAAGCATTTCTCTATGATTAAATTGAACTCTGATTTTAAACCCGTAGGTAGGACAGATGCTTTAAGTATTAAATATTTAGGCAACAATGAATGGATGCTTAAAAATGTTTATGTGAGAGATTTTTCAAAAAATTTGTTCCATTACTTTGAAGAATTGAAGGTTAATTTGAAAATTTCACTTAAGGGTCTGAAGGTCTATTCTGCTGATCCGGAAAAGATGGAACTCTTTTCTCTTATCAGGATGATAAGACATCTTAAGGCTCTTGGTTACAACATTACTACCTATGAGGTAGAACTTTACAACAAAATAGCTCTACCTCTTGTTTCCATTGTAGCTACTCTGATAGGCATTCCACTTGGTGCTTTTAATCCCCGGAATCAAAAGGGGTATACGGCGGCTGTTGCCATTGGTATTACAGTTTTAATGTGGATTACAATTTCATTTTTTAACAGTCTTGGCAAAAGTGGTGTTCTACCTCCTCTGTATGCCAGCTTTGCTCCAGAGGCTATATTCTTTTCCCTGGGTCTGATACTCTTTTCAAGGAGCCATACTTGATGTTTGATTTTAAAAGGGCAGCTTACGCACAGAAGATTTTAAGAAGGCAAATAAAGTTATGTCCTTTTAAAAAGCCCGTGAAGTTGGTTGGGGGATGTGATCTTACCTTCCTGAATCCCTTTAAAACGCCAACGACAGGTATAGCTGCTTTTGTTATTTTGAGGTATCCAGAGCTTGAGATTGTGGAAAGAGTGTATGCGATAGGTGAAGTTAATATTCCGTATGTTCCTGGTTTTTTAGCTTTTAGAGAAATACCTCTTCTTTTGAAGACTTTTCGTATGATAAAAGAAAAACCGGATGTTGTTATTGTTGATGGTCACGGTATCGTTCATCCAAGAGGTCTTGGAATTGCTGCCCATCTTGGTGTTGTACTCAGTGTGCCGGCAGTTGGGTGTGCAAAGAAACCTCTCTTTGGTGTGTTTAAATTTCCAGGCGAAAAAAAGGGGGATTTTACTTATATTTATGATAAATACAGTGATAAAAAATTGGGTGTGGTTTTAAGAACGAAGGACAAAGTTAAACCTGTTTATGTTTCACCTGGTAATTTAATTGATATTGAAGGTGCCCGAAATCTTGTTCTTTCATCTATTACTAAATACAGATTACCGGAACCAACTCGTCTTGCTCACAATTTTCTTAAAGAGATCAGGCAAAAATTTTAAGTCGGAACCAATTTAAATTTTATTAATAATCAAAATATTAAACTTATATAACGCCATCTTGTAATTTTAAACTAATGATATAAATTATTCTTATTAGAAAAAGCAGGTTGGAGGAGGATTTTATGGAGAAAAAACGGGAAGGGATTGTTTTAGTTACCGTTTTAGGGGTTATTGCTGTTTTGTCTGTTGCAGGTGGAATTGCAGGTTATGTCATTACTAAAGAAACCAAGGGTACAAGGACGACGAAAGATGCACAGCAGGCATTACTTGCTGCTGAGGCAGGTGCTCAAAGAGCCATATCCCGTATTAAATGGGAAGGGAACTTTTCTGCCTTTTCTGGAAGTTTAGGTAATTCAGGTTACAATGTCTCGGTAGTTTATAATCAGACGACGGGAAAAGGAGAGATTATTGCGACCGGTGCCTTTAACAGTGCCAGCAGGCGTGTTGTTGTGAATTTCTGGACTTCGGGGGCATTTTCTTCGTTTGCTGCAAAAGATAATTTCACGATGGATTATCTTTCAATGGATGAACCTTTCCCCGATATTACCTCTTTCAGGACGGGTGGACAGTTTAAAACTTCTCCAGGTAACAGTCTTGAATTTAACGGGATGGCCTATAACGCCACTTTTATCTCTAAGTCGCCCACGCTTGGGGAAAATGTTACTCTTAAACCTTTTACAGGTGGTGCTTCTGTTCCATTTGTTCCTTCAGTTACAGATACGGTGTTTAATTCGGGAACCTGTGATTATACGGATGTGACGAGAGTGCAGGGAGATAAGGTTTATTTTTCAAATGGAACTTCTTTGACTTTTACAGATATAACCGGAGATGGGACAGTTGTTCTGTGTAATACCAACGGAGGTATAGAGTCTAACGGGATAAGTTATACAGGTGACCCTGTGGTGGTTTACGCTAAAGATGACATAGATATTACAGGTAGCCAAGGTCATAGATTTAGGGGAGGTGAAACAGAAGTTACCTATGTTTCCCTTGATGGTGATATAAAGGTGGATGAACAGATACGTCTTGGTTGTGGTTGCTGGAGGAGAAGTGGCAACAGGACAGCTGGATTGATAGCACTTAATGGTGATGTTGAGTTAAACGCTCCGATAGATATAAGAGGCAAAGGGTACGATTACAATGTTCTTATCTACGCGGGTGGGAACATTACTGGAAGTCCGTCAAATTCTACTTTGAGGAGAGGAGGTCATGGTGGCTGCATGGGTAATGCCCTGATAAATGTGATGGAAAAGAACTGCGGCAGCTGGGGTTCTTCAAATGTAACAAATGGGAATATAATGATAGCTGCTAAAGGCGCTATAGACCTTGGTGATTGGAATGTTCTTTCTCTTTCTCATAAAGGGGGAAGAGGAGGAAGTATATCTGAAAACATTAATCTTCTGCTATGGTCAAATGGTGACATGAATCTTGGTTCTCTTGATCTTGAGGTTTCTTCAAGAGGTGGACACGGAAGGCGCTGGCTTGCGGAGAACGGTAATCTTGTTACGCTCGGTATATTGACGGGTGGTAAGTTAAATGTAGGGGATCTAATACTAAGCGGAGCTGTTGCCGGTATTTCCGAAGAGGAAATTGACAAGTGGATTGCTCTTCTTTCAAACGGAACAGCTGCAACGGATGATCCGGAACTTTACCTTCTTGAGCAGTTTGCAGACCAGCTTCAGAATAATGTTGGAAAATATGATTTAATTATAGGTAATTGGAAGTATTATTGATGGTTGATACAGTTTTTTCATAATGCGGCAACCCTCTGGTTGTCGCATTTTTATTTTGTTTCTTAATAACTCGTGTAATCTTTAATGTTTTCAGTAATATTATTTATCAATTCTTGACATAATATCAAAATTTCCTTATACTAACTGTGTCTCAATTCCCCAACAGGAGGGTATGATGAACTTTCAGCTTGAAAAGGCGAAAATCCTTCCGAAGGAAAACCTTTCACCATTTTTAGAAGGGGTCAGGCAGTTCGGAAGGCTCATTGCGCCGGTAAAAAAGAAAGAGAAGTATGTCTTCTCTGAAATTGATGATGTCTCAAAGGTGGAAACGGACTATGTCAGAACGATTCTGCCACCCAAGAAGTTTATCCTCGGATATTTGAGGGAGCGGTTTGAGTACAGTCCTGAAAAAATGGAATTTGTTGAAAACTTTAAGCCGCAGCCTCAGGTAATTTTCGGGGTGCACTCCTGCGATCTTCACGGTATCGCCATTCTTGATGCGGTATACCTTAAGGGTGAAAATCCTGATCCACGCTATCTTGCGGCAAGAAAAGAGACCATTTTGATAGGTATTTCCTGTGTTCCAGATGATGATTGCTTCTGTATCTCTACCGGAACAGCTTTTCCTGATGGTACCAGCTGGGACCTTTTCTTTACCGATATTGGAGATAGCTACTTTGTTTCCATAGGAAGTGTTAAAGGTGATGAGATTATCCACTCTTTAGATTCTCTGTTTAGGGATATTTCTAAAAAGGAGCTTTCTCTCTATAAAAAGGTTACTGCAGAGAAAAAACACCTGTTTAAGGAAAAAAATATTCCTGATCTTGAAAGAATTACTCAGGTTATTGAGCTTGAGTATGATTCTGAGATCTGGGAAGAAGAGGCAGAGAGGTGTTTTAGCTGCGGTACATGTACAAATACCTGTCCAACCTGTTTCTGTTACACCAGCGTAGATATGCCTTCAATAGATGGAAAGGTGGTTACGCGGATAGAGTTTATAACTTCCTGTCAGTATCCATACTATTCTCTTGTTGCAGGTGGACACAGGTTCCATGAAAACACTAAGGAGCGCTTCAGGAACCGCTACTATCACAAGTTTGTCGGTTATCCTTATCAGATTGAAAGGTTTGGGTGTGTCGGTTGTGGTAGATGTCAGCATGAATGTCCTGCAGGTATAAGAATTGTTGATACACTTAAAAAACTGAGAGGAGCGGGAGATGAAGAAGAGTTTGGAAAAGTTACTAACGATATCCACAGTGCATGATCCTTTTAAACCTCAGAGGGTCAGGATTACAGATATAGAGGATCTTGCACCTGATCATAAGAAGTTTTCCTTTGTGTTTGTTGAAGAGGAACTTAACGAGAAGTGGAGTCACAAGCCAGGTCAGTTTGTTATGTTAACTGTTCCAAAGGCCGGTGAGATTCCGATTTCTATTTGTTCTTCACCTACCAGAAAGGGAACTATAGAACTGACTGTAAGAAAAGTTGGAAGAAAAACGGAAGTTCTTCACAGCATGAAGTGTGGTGACATTTTAGGTTTGAGAGGTCCTTATGGCAATTCTTTCCCTGTTGACCTTATGGAAGGTCACAACGTTCTGATTATTGCCGGTGGTCTTGGTATGGCACCACTTCGTTCCCTTGTCTGGTACATCCTGGACAAGAGGGAGAAGTACAAAGAGGTTTATCTGCTTTACGGAACAAGAAACTATGAAGCGGTTCTTTATAAGGATGAGCTTAGAAGATTAAATGAGAGGGATGATATTAAGTGTCTCTACATACTTGATAGGGTGGAAACGGAAGAGGATAAAGCCTGGACAGAAAGAGAAGGACTTATTACCTCTTTAATTTCAGAGGTTAAACTTGATCCTGCCGATACCTATGTGGCCGTTTGTGGGCCACCTGTGGCCTATAGATTTATTGGAGCCGAACTTATAAAGAATGGCTATCAGGAGAGTAAAGTATTCGTTTCTCTTGAGAGAAAAATGGAATGTGGTGTAGGGAAGTGTGGTCACTGTCAGGTGGGTTACAAGTTTACGTGTGTTGACGGTCCTATCTTTCCACTCTGGGATACGAAAAATCTACCAAAAATGATTTAAGAGGTGCGGTATGGCAAAGCCAAAGATTGGAATAATGTATCTTACAAGCTGTGCTGGATGTCAGTGTGAGATACTTAACTACGAAGAGGCACTCTTAAAGCTTTTAGATCTAACAGAGATTAAGTATTTTCCTATAGGTAGCAGTGCCAATACACTTGATGAAGAGCTTGATGTTCTTTTTGTTGAAGGTTCTGTTTCTTCTTCCCTTGATGAAGAAATGGTCAAAAAGGGGAGGGAAAAGGCGAAAATTCTCGTTGCAATAGGAACATGTGCCTGCTTTGGTGGCATTCAGGCGAACAACAATGATGTACCGCTTGAAGAGTTATTGGAAACTGTTTATGGCACGACGGATATGCCGTTTGAAATTACTCACGCAAGACCTGTTGAAGAAGTTGTAAAGGTTGACTATTCTCTACCGGGATGCCCTGTTGATGGAAAGCAGTTTGTCTATGCGGCTGCATTTCTGCTTAACGGCGTGAAGCCGTTCTTCCCGAAAATGGCAGTCTGTTACGAATGCAAACTTTCAGAAACTGAATGTAGAACACTGCAAGGTCTTTTCTGTCTTGGCCCTATTACAGCAGCAGGCTGTGGAGCGCCATGTACATCAAAAGGGCTTGGTTGTCAGGGTTGCCGTGGTGATCACGATGCACCTAATTACAGGAAGATGGTTGAAGTTCTTTCTGCGAGAGGCCTTAAAGGTAAAGATTTGATTAACTTTATGAAAGTTTTCCGCGGCAACTACCTGAAAGAAAAACTAAAAGATGCAGGGGTTGAATGATGAAGAAAGAGATAAAAGTAGATCACTTAACAAGGGTTGAGGGCCATGGTGCCATAGAGATAATCCTTGAAGGTGATAAGGTAAAAGATGTTAAGGTAAGGATAACTGAAGGACCGAGATTTTATGAATACACCGTAAGAGAGAGACTCTGGACAGACATTCCAAAGGTTGTTTCAAGAATATGCGGTATCTGTTATGTCTCTCACCGTATAGCTTCTGTAAGAGCTATTGAGGATGCTTTTAACGTGACAGTACCGGAGCCAATAGAGCTTTTAAGAAGACTGCTCATCGTTGGCGAATTTTTTGAAAGTCACGCTCTCCACGTTTACTTCCTGGCACTTCCTGACTACATGGGATACGATTCTGCCCTCGCTATGGCAAAAGAGTATCCAAACGTTGTTAAGCGTGCATTTAAGATGAAAAACCTGGGTAATACTATAATGAAAACGATTACAGGTAAGCATTTTCATGGTGAAAACATCATTCCCGGTGGATTTGCTACCTATCCAACGAAAGAAGAGCTGTTGGCTCTAAAAGAGCAGCTTGAAGACGTTATCGTGGATGTAGAAGATACCGTTAAGCTCTTTGATTCCCTTGACTATCCGGAGCTTAATGATCCGCCAATTCTTCAAATGGCAATATCAAAGGATAAGCTTGCCTTCGTTGGTAATGAAATGTACCTCTCAGATGGAACGGTATTTACTAAAAATGAATTTGAAATGTTTGTGACAGAAACTTTTAATGGATATTCTATGGCCAAGCAGTCAACTATAGAGGGAAAACCGTTTCTCGTTGGACCTCTTGCAAGAATTAATCTTCACATTGACTCTCTCAGGCCTAAAACCAAAGAGATTGTGAAAAAAATGAGAATTAAGTTTCCTTCCAATAATAGTTTGCATCAGAATGTTGCGAGGACAATTGAGCTTTTAGAACTTGTTCAAGAAGGAATAGAGCTTATAGATGCAATACTTGCCGATTATCCTTCAGTTTCAAGGGTTGACGTTAAACCCAAAGCGGGAACCGGTTTTGGACTTAAAGAAGCACCGAGGGGTACTCTTTACCACAAATACTCTTTTGATGAAAACGGCAGGTGTACCAATGCCAACATAATTACACCGACGGCACAGCTTCAGGCGAACATGGAGAAAGATTTAAAGTCTCTTGCTGATAGGCTCTCATCAGAGGATGAAGCTACTATTAAAAAATATGCAGAGATGATGATAAGGGCTTATGACCCTTGCATTTCTTGTTCTGTTCACATGTTCGGTGCTAAGTTTGAGACGCTGAAAGTTGTTCGCCTGTAAAGGTTTTCTTTGTTAACTGTTGAGCCCCCTCTTAAAGGGGGCTTTTCTTTTTGAAATGGTAAAATCAAATAGAGACTAAAAGGTGTGGAGGTCTTATGGACACTGCCATTAGGATTTTTTACTATATTGCAAAAGCCTTCTTTTTCGTAGCTTTTCTCTATCTTTCATTTATTATCCTTCTAAGGATTTATTGGGGATTTAAGTCCAGAAGAATGAAGGGGAAACCTCTTCCAGTACTTGACGGAGAGTTTGCCCGTCTGAAAAAAGGAAAAGGACTTGTCTATTTCTACTCGCCTACATGTCAGCCGTGTAAGGCAATGGAACCCATTATAAAAAAGCTTGTTAAAGATGCGAAAGTAAAGGTTGTCAGGATAAATGTCAATGAAAAACCGGAGTTTGCAAGGAAGTTTGGGATTCTTGCTACGCCTTCAGAAATTTTAGTTGAAGATGGCAAAATCGTGAAGGTTATTCTCGGGCCCGCGACTGAAGGAGATATAAGAAAAGGGTTAGAGCTATGAAAATAACGTTCTGTGGAGCAGCACAGGTTGTTACGGGGAGCTGTCATCTTGTAGAGACTGAAAAAACGAAGTTCCTTCTTGACTGTGGCCAGTTCCAGGGTGGTGTAGAGCTTGAAAACCTTAACTATACGTTTCCTTTTAATCCTTCTGACGTTAGTTTTGTGATTCTTTCCCACGGACATCTTGATCACTGCGGTCGTCTTCCGCTGCTTGTTAAAAAAGGTTTTAAAGGAAAGATATATGCGACTTCCGGAACGATAGACATTGCAAGGCTTATACTGATGGATGCTGCTCAGGTTCAGGAAGAGTCGATAGAAACAGTTAATAGAAAGAGATTGAGGGAAGGGTTGCCTCCTGTTGAGCCGCTCTTTGTTCTTGATGACGTTTTTGATGTGTTTGACTTTTTTGAGCCAATTCCTTACGGTGAGTGGGTTGAAACAGGTAATGTCAGATTTAGGTTGAAAGACGCAGGACATATTCTCTGTTCATCTTTTGTAGAGATAGAAATTGAAGGAAAAAGAGTCATCTATTATGGAGATCTTGGAAATAAAGGAAAACCGTTTGTTCCTGATCCTTCTTATCCCGAAAAGGCGGATGTTCTGATTGTTGAGTCAACTTACGGAAACAGGGTTCATAAATCGATTGAAGAGTCTGTTGCTGAACTTAAAGAGGCGATAGTTGACACGTTTAGAAGGGGCGGTGTTGTTCTCATTCCTTCTTTTGCACTTGAACGGGCTCAGGATATTCTCTACTTTTTGAAACTTTTTATAGAGAAAGGCGAAATTCCAAGGTGTAAGGTTTTCCTTGATAGCCCTCTTGCCATTTCTATTACGAGAACTTTTAAACGTCATAGAGAGTGTTTTGATAAAGATACACTTAAACTTTTTAGGAAAGGAGATCCGCTAAATTTTTCTGGTTTAACGTTTACGCGAACCGTTGAGGAATCTATGAAGATAAATAACGTTAAGTCAAATGCCATCATAATTGCCGGTAATGGCATGTGCACTGCCGGCAGAATTCTTCACCATTTGAGACACCATCTCTGGGACAGAAACAGCTCCATAATATTTATTGGTTATCAGGCGGAAGGGACAACGGGAAGGGAAATTGTTGAAGGAAAGAAAAAGGTAAAGATTTTCAACGAGTACATAAAGGTAAATGCAAAAGTTTACACTATTAACGGTTTTTCTTCTCACGCCGATAAACCGCAGCTTATTGATTGGATAAAAAAGGGTGTAAAAAAAGATACCCAAATTGTTCTTGTTCACGGTGAAAAAGAAGTGATGAAAGACTACAGTGAGGCTATATTAAAAGATACAGGGATAAAGCCGGTTATTCCGGAACTTTATGAAACTGTAACCTTCTAAAGGAAGAAGAAAATGAAAAATAAAGAACTTGCCAGGATATTTGATGAGTGGGCGGATATCTTAGAATTTAAAGGGGACAATCCCTATCATATAAGAGCTTACAGAAATGCGGCAAGAATAATAAATGACCTATCAGAGGATATAGAGGAACTTGCAAAAGAAGGGAAACTTTCTTCTCTGCCAGGCATAGGAAAGCGCCTGCAGGCAAAGATTCTTGAGTTTTTGAAAACGGGAAAGATTGAAGAGTTTGAAAAGCTTAAGACGGAAGTTCCTGATACGATTTTCACACTTCTTGACATTCCTGGAGTCGGTCCAAAAACGGTTAAACTTCTCTACGAAAAGCTTGGTGTAAGAAGCCTTGAAGACTTAAAAAGGGCGATAGAACAGGGAAAACTCTGCACGCTTCCAGGTTTTCGTGAGAAGAAGGTTCAGAAAATAAGAAAAGGTATAGAGCTTCTTGAGAAGTCTCACGGCAGGATTTTGCTTGGTGTGGCGGTGTTTATCGTTGACAGGATAGTAGAACAGCTTAAAAGCCAGGCGTTTGTTGAACATATATCTGTTGCTGGCTCTACAAGGCGCATGAAGGAGACAGTTGGGGATATAGATATTCTTGCAACTGGTAAAAACCTTGAGATTATTGAGGCTTTTGTTTCCCTTCCAAACGTGAAAGAAATTCTCTGGAAAGGGACGAAGAAAGCAACGATAATTGTTGAAGAGGGTGAGCAGGTTGATTTAAGGGTAACAGAACCGGATTGCTTCGGTGCAGCGCTTCAATATTTTACAGGTTCTCGTGCTCATAACATTCATCTTAGAACTATATGCGTTAAGAATGGCCTTAAACTCAACGAATACGGGCTTTTTAGAGGTGAAGAGAGAATTGCAGGTAAAACGGAGGAGGAGATATACTCTGCCCTCGGTATGGATACGCCACCACCGGAAATAAGAGAAGATACGGGCGAGATAGAGGCGGCTTTTGAACATAAGCTTCCAGACCTTGTAGAACTTTCTGAGATAAAGGGTGATCTTCATGTTCATTCAAACTGGTCAGACGGTGCTTCTAAAATTGAAGATTTGATAGATGAAGCTCTGAAGAGAGGATATAAATACATAGCGATTACAGATCATTCAAAATCTCTGAAAATAGCTTCTGGGCTTTCAGAAGAAGACCTTATGAGGCGGAACTATGAAATAGACAGGTGGAATGAAAAATTGAACGGTAAACTTGTTCTCTTGAAGGGTACGGAGGTGGACATACTGCCTGACGGAAGGCTTGACTATGATGATGAAGTTTTGAAAACGCTTGATTTTGTCGTTGCTTCTGTTCATTCACGCTTTAACGAAGATAATACAGAAAGGATACTGAAGGCTATAGAGAATCCTTACGTCAACGTTATAGGTCATCCAACCGGAAGGGTTATAGGGGCAAGGGAAGCTTATCCTCTTGACCTTGAAAAGATATTTAAAACCGCTGCGGAGACGGGAACGGCGCTTGAGATAAACTGTTACTACAACAGACTTGACCTTAAAGATTCAAACTGCCGTCTTGCCAAAAGATTTGGTGTTAAGTTTTCCCTTGGTACCGATGCTCACCACAGAGACCATATGTGGATGATGAAACTTGGCGTTGGAACGGCACGGAGGGGTTGGGTTGAGAAGAAAGATGTCATTAACACTTTAAACATAAAAAGACTAAAAGAGTTTGTTATGGCGAAAAGGAAGAAATTTGGTGTGGCTTAAAGGGAGGTATGTATGTTCATTCTCAAGGCTTCTGAAATGGGAATTATGGATAGGGAGACAATAGAGGGTGTTGGTATTCCAGGTGTTGTTCTTATGGAGAATGCTGCCCGTGGTGTTGTTTCTGTTATAGAAAAGAGAGTTCCCGGAAGGAAAGCGGTTGTTATCTGCGGCAGAGGAAATAACGGTGGTGATGGTCTTGCAGTTGCCAGGAATCTCATAGGTCACGGTTACGACGTAAAGATTTTCCTTCTGTCTGAACCTGATAGTTTAAAGGGGGATGCTAAAGTTAATTATGATATTTTAAGGGGCATGAAAGTTCAGGTTGCCTCCGTTTTAAGAGAAATAGACCTTGGAGATTTATTTTCCGAATGTGAGAAAGCAGATTTTGTCGTTGATGCGATTTTTGGGACGGGACTTTCAAAGCCTGTTGAAGGTTTCTACGCTTCAGTTATAGACCTTATAAACAGGAGCGAAACGCCTGTTATTTCTGTTGATATTCCTTCAGGCCTTTTTGCCGATACGGGAAATTTGCCTTCCGGTGCTTTTGTGAAGGCCAGCTGGACGGTTACATTTGCTTTCCCGAAGATTGTTCACGTTATGGCTCCTGCCTGTAAGTATGTAGGGGATGTTTTTGTAGTTGATATATCCATTCCGGAAAAGATTTCAGAGAGGCATAATCCGGGAAGGTGTATTTTAACCAGAGATAAAGTTTTTGATGTTTTTCCGGAAAGGGATATCAACAGTCACAAGTACAACTATGGTTTCCTTGCTGTTGTTGGAGGTTCCTGCGGAAAGACAGGTGCACCATCGATGAGTGCTTTGGCAGCTTTAAGAACAGGTGTGGGGCTTGTTTCAGCGGTTGTTCCCAGAGATCTTAATCTTGTTTTTGAGGTTAAGCTTACGGAACCGATGACTGTTCCAATAATGTCTGCAGAAAGGGGTCACTTTAACGCCAACTCTGTTGATGAAGTGGTTACATGCCTTAAAAACGGTAAGTTTTCTGCGGTTGCGATAGGTCCAGGTCTTGGATGGAACAGGGATACCGAGGTATTTGTTAAAGAAATTCTGGAAAACGTTGATTTGCCGTTCATCATAGATGCCGACGGTTTAAATGCACTTTCCAGGAATGTTGGGATTCTTAAAGATTTAAAAAAGACGGCCGTTCTTACGCCTCACGGTGGAGAATTTTCAAGACTTACCGGCCTTTCTGTTTCTGAAATAGTATCTGACCCTATAACTCATGCGGTTAACTTTGCCAGAGAATACGGAGTAGTTCTTGTTTTAAAAGGTGGTAGAACAGTTGTTGCAACGCCTGAGGGCAGAGCTTTTATAAACGTTATAGGAAATCCCGGAATGGCCACTGCCGGGACAGGTGACGTTCTTACAGGGATAATTGGTGCACTTGTTGCAATGGGTGTTTCTGCTGAAAGGGCAGCAGCTGCTGGTGTCTTTCTTCACGCCCTTGCTGGTAATATGGCAAAAGAAAAGTTTGGTGAAGAGTCTCTTATTGCTACAGATTTAATAGAACTTCTGCCTGAGGCGGTAAAAGTGCTGAAGCAGCCTGTTGAAAAGAGAACAGAGATACCTTTTGTAAGCTCTATGAGAGAGATAATTGGTGTTTAAAACAAAGAGAGCGAGAAACAGAGCTTTAAAAATAGCCGGATTATCTTTGCTTTTTGTAGTGCTTCTTTTTTATGGAACAAGATTTATTTCGGGAATTTCCGGCAGATTTTATTTAAGTAATCCGACCTTTCACATTCTATTTTCCCTTAATCTGATTATTCTATTGGTTATTTTTGTGTTTCTTATAAGGAATATCTTTTTATTTTTTATTCCTCATCGTTCCACAAGGTTAAGATTTAAGCTTGTTACTGCCTTTTCTCTTCTCATTTTAGGGCCTTCCCTATTTGCGGTGATAATATCGACAAGTTTTGTAAATAAAGGTCTTGATAGACTGTTTCGCCTTCAGATGAAAAGAAGTATTGAGACCTCTCTTTCTCTTGCAAGGGAGAGTTTAAGTATTGTGTCCAGCGATGTTGCACGCTTTTTGGAGACCTTCCCTTCTTTTAAAAGGGTGAATCCTGCTGAAGAGGGTTTTGCAGGCATCTGCCGTATAGGTAAAAGGATGGAGTGTAAAGGAGAGATAGACGTTGATGCTCTTACTGTGGAAAAAGTACTTGAGGTGGAGGGGCTCTATTCCCGTTTTGACAGCAAAAAGAAAACTTTGACTGTATGTGTAAAAAGGGGTAAACGCATATATTGTGCTTCTAAAAAGATTTCACCTTCTTTTGTAGAAAAATTTTCTCAGCTTGAGCAGCTTCAGAAAGATTATCGTATGTTGAAAACGTACGAAAAGCCCATAAAAGGTGTTTATACTGCAACGTTTTTGGTAATGGCTTTTCTTGTCCTTTTTGGTGCTTTCTGGTTTGCAAGGTATTTTGAAAAACGGATAAACATTCCTGTAGAGTCTCTCTACAGGGCAACAAGGCGAATTTCAAGGGGCGACCTTGATGTTAAGGTTGAAGAAGAAGGTACAGATGAGCTTAAAAACGTTATAGTGGCTTTCAACTATATGGTGGAGCAGCTTAAGGCATTAAAGGAAAAACTTGAAAGTGAGAAGGATTATGTTGAAAAAGTTATAAACAGTATTTCGCCTGCGGTTATCACTGTTTCAAAAGACGGTGAAGTTATCTCTTTCAATTCAGCTGCCCTTTCGATAGTTAAAGAGATTGGTGAAAAGAGGCAGTTTATGGAATTGTTTGAATCTTATCCTGAGATAAAAAGTAGTGTTCAAGAGCTTCTTTTATCCGGTGGAGGGAAGAGGGAGATTTCTGAAATTGTTGATGGAAAGGAGCGCTTTTTATCGGTTGAAGTTATTCCCTTTCCGGACGGTGAGGGTAGTGTTGTAATTATTGAGGATTTAACGGAGATGGTGAATGCTCAAAAGATGTCTGCCTGGAAAGAGGTTGCGCAGAGGCTTGCTCATGAGATTAAAAATCCTCTTACACCGATTTCGCTGTCTGCAGAGAGGGTCAGGAGGTTGATTTTGAAGCAGAATGTTCCTGAAGAGCTTAAACAGGCTGTTGATAAGGCAGTTTCGCTTATTGTTGAAGAGGTTGAAATAATAAGGCGGCTTGTTGATGAGTTTAGGACTTTTGCAAGGCTTCCCCTTCCTGAAAAGAGAATGGAAGATTTAAATAAGCTTATGGAGACTTACGCCCTTGCCTACGGGGAAAAGATAAAGGTGGATTTTAATCCGGGAAATATCCCTGAAATTCCTGTTGATAAAAAACTTTTCAGGGAAGTATTCCTTAATCTTATAGAAAACAGTATTGATGCTGGCGCTTCAGCTGTTTCAATATCAACTGCGTATAGAGACGGGAAAGTCTATATCTTCTTTAAAGATAATGGTCCCGGTATTCCGGAAAGTTTAAGAGACAAAATATTTTCACCTCATATATCAACTAAAAAGAGTGGTTGGGGACTTGGACTTGCCATTGCAAAGAGGATAATAGAAGATCACGGCGGCAGGATATATCTTGTTAACGGTAACACATTTGTTATAGAACTCCCAGCCTAAAGGAGGGCTTATGCTTTTTAAAGACAGAAATGCTAAAATTCACAGACTTTACAAAGAGAAATTGGGACTTAAAGAGCTTATTGCTATTGGCGTTGGCGGGATGATAGGTGGTGGCATATTTTCCGTGCTGGGGATAGCCGTTGGTCTTGCCGGTAACGGTGCGCCTATTTCTTTTATCGTAGATATGCTGATTGCTCTTGCTGCAGGTTATCACTATGTAAAGCTGTGCCTTACTTTCAGGGATGATGGAGCAAGCTACACTTATCTTAAAAGGGCCTTTCCTGATAAACCTTTCATTTCTTCAGTTGAAGGCTGGGTAGTTATTTTAGGTTACATAGGAACACTTGCCCTTTACTCCTTTACGTTTGGTGCTTATGGTGCTGATTTATTAGGTTATTCATCTTCAAATCTTGTTAGAATCAGTCTTTCTGTTCTTGTTCTTCTTTTCTTTTATTATATAAATGTTAGAGGTGTCAGGTCTTCAGGTGTTACGGAAGATATTATAGTTTATCTTAAAATAATAATACTTTCTCTGTTTGCTATTATAGGACTTTCAAGAGTTGATGTTCATAGGTTTGTTCCCTTAATGAATAAAGGTGTTGTTCCGGTCTTTTTAGGTGCTGCTGTTATTTTTGTTGCGTATGAGGGATTTCAACTTATTACTAATGCCGTTGTTGAAACGGAAAATCCAGATAGAGATATTCCTTGGGGTATATACGGTTCCATAATGATAACCGGATTGATTTATTTTCTTTTGGCTGTGATAGCTGTTGGTACTCTGAGCTATCAGCAGATAGTTGCGGCTAAAGAATATGCCCTTGCCGTAGTTGCACAACCGGTACTGGGTGTTTTTGGTAGGGTTTTAATAGGGATAGCAGCTCTTATGGCAACAAGCTCCGCCGTTAATTCAACAATGTTTGGTGCTTCACGGATGATGGCAGAGATGGGAGAACAGGGGATAATGCCCCGGTTTTTGTCAAATAGGAATGAAAAACTTGTTCCTGTTGCAGCGCTTACTATTCTTTTTCTTTTTGCTTTGCTGTTCTCAATGATGGGTAGTCTAAGTATAATAGCAGAATTTTCGAGTTTAACGTTTCTTACGGTTTCAATAGGTGTTTCAATAGCGAATGTAAAACTGAGAAGAAAAACACACGCTCATATAGGTGTAGCTCTTGCAGGGCTTATTCTTATGATAGTTACTTCGGCAACTATTGTTGGGTATCTCTTAAAAACTAAGCCAGAGGAAATTTTCACGATTATAGGTCTTTATGCGGTTGTTTCAATAATTGCGATTCTTTATACAGAGAAAACTGTTAAGATTAGACAATAGTAAAGAAATTTTAATATTTAAAACTTTCCCTGCGAATGTGTGAATGTTAAAAAAATGTAAAAATTTTTGGTAAAATAGTTCCAATCATAAGCAGGGAGGAAGAAGATGAAGATTCACGAGTATCAGGCTAAGGAGATATTTCAAAAATATGGCCTGCCAATTCCACGAGGGATTGTTGCCCATTCAGCTCAAGAGGCAAAACAGGCTGCCGAAGAGCTTGGAACTCCAGTAGTTGTTGTAAAAGCTCAGGTTCATGCGGGAGGAAGAGGGAAAGCCGGTGGCGTTAAACTTGCAAAATCACCTGAAGAGGCTGCTGAAATTGCAGCTCAAATGATAGGTAACCGTTTAAAGACTTATCAGAACCCGGAAGGACTTCCAATAAATGTTGTTTTGATAGAAGCTGGAGTGAACATAGATAAAGAGTTTTATGTTGGAATGACGCTTGATAGAGAGGTTTCAAGACCGGTTTTAATGGTTTCTGCCGCCGGTGGCATGGAGATTGAAGAGATAGCCAAAACCAATCCGGAGCTTATCATAAAAGAGCACGTTGACCCTGTAACGGGACTCATGCCTTTTCAGGCGAGGAAAATTGCCTTCAAAATAGGACTTACGGATAGAAAGCTTATATCTCAATTTGTTAAGTTGGCCATGACTCTTGGCAAGATGTACTTTGACCTTGATGCTTCTCTTATAGAGATTAATCCTTTAGTTCTAACAAAAGAGGGAGACCTTATCTGCCTTGATGCAAAGATTGACTTTGATGACAATGCACTCTTCAGACATAAAGATATACTTGAAATGGAAGATACAACTCAGATTGATCCTCTGGAGCTTGAAGCTAAAAAATGGAATCTTAACTATGTAAAGCTCGACGGAAATATTGGCTGTATGGTTAACGGTGCTGGTCTTGCAATGGCCACGATGGATACGATTAAGTTCTACGGCGGTGAGCCTGCAAACTTTCTGGATGTTGGTGGTGGTGCTACTGTTGAGAGAGTTGCCGCAGCTTTCAAACTTCTTCTATCGGACGAAAACGTAAAATCTATTTTTGTAAACATTTTTGGCGGTATTGTAAGGTGCGATAGGATTGCCGGCGGTATTGTTGAGGCTGCAAAGCAGGTTCAGCTTGACAGGCCTTTGATAGTGAGACTTGAAGGAACGAACGTTGAGCTTGGTAGAAAGATGCTTGAAGAGAGTGGTCTCAACATAATTCCAGCAAAAGATATGGCTGATGGTGCTCAAAAGGCAGTAAAAGCTGCGAAAGGTGAACTTTAATTAACAGGGAGGAAGAGATGAGTGTTCTTATAGATAAAAACACTAAAGTGGTTGTGCAGGGACTTACCGGAAAAGAAGGTTCTTTCCATGCAAAGCAGTGTCTCGATTATGGCACACAGATCGTTGCCGGTGTAACGCCCGGTAAAGGTGGAATAACGTGGCAGGATGATGAAGAAAAGTACAGGGTTCCAGTTTTTAATACGGTTGAAGAGGCGGTTAAAGAAACCGGTGCAAATGCTTCTCTTATTTTTGTTCCGCCGGCATTTGCTGCAGATGCAATACTTGAAGCTGCAGATGCAGGAATAAAGATAATTATCTGTATTACAGAGGGTATTCCTGTTAATGATATGGTTAAGGTAAAAAGGGCGTTAGAAGGAACAGGTGTTAGGTATATTGGGCCGAACTGTCCCGGTGTTATAACACCCGGTGAGTGTAAGATGGGAATTATGCCCGGACACATCTTCAAAAAAGGAAGGGTTGGTATTGTTTCAAGGAGTGGAACACTTACTTATGAAGCAGCTTACCAGTTAACAACAAGAGGGATCGGACAGTCAACTGTTGTCGGTATAGGTGGCGACCCTGTTCCTGGAACAACTCACAGAGAAGCTGTCGAAATATTTAATAACGATCCTGATACAGACGCGATAGTTCTTATAGGTGAAATTGGCGGAACTATGGAAGAGGAAGCAGCTGAATACATAAAGAATAATGTTTCCAAGCCAGTTGTTGCTTACATTGCCGGTGTTACTGCACCTCCAGGAAGAAGGATGGGACATGCAGGGGCTATTATTTCCGGTGGAAAAGGTGATGCAAAGAGTAAGATGGAAGCGTTAAGAGCTGCTGGTGCTTACGTATGTCAGACACCTGCTGAAATAGGTGAAACTGTTGAAAAAGCTCTCAAAGAAAGAGGTCTTTTATAAGGAGGAAGAGATGTCAAAGCCAAAAGGAATAGTTGAGATTAACGTTGATTGGTGCAAGGGATGTAACGTTTGTGCCGCTATTTGTCCTACAAATGTTCTTGAGCTTGACAAGATAAAGGTGATTATGACTGTCAAGTATCCTGAAAAATGCATTGGTTGCAAGCAGTGCGAACTTGTATGTCCTGACTTTTGTATCTTTGTTTTCACACCGGAAGAGTTTGAAGAGATTACTGGAAGTAAAAGTGCATAACGGAGGTTAAAATGGCAAAACTTGAATTAAAGTATGGTAACCATGCCTGTGCTGAAGCGGCAATTATCGCTGGTTGCAGGTTCTATGCAGGATATCCTATTACACCATCTTCAGAAGTTGCTGAAAAGATGGCAGAGCTTCTGCCGAAAGTTGGCGGTGTGTTTATTCAAATGGAAGATGAGATTGCTTCAATGGGTTGTGCTATCGGTGGTGCTTTTGCCGGTAGAAAATCAATGACTGCAACTTCAGGTCCTGGTTTTTCTCTAAAGCAGGAAAACATAGGTTATGCTGTAATGTCAGAAGCCCCTGTAGTTATTGTAAACGTTCAGAGGGGTGGTCCTTCAACAGGTCTTCCGACTCAGGTTGGTCAGCAGGATGTTATGCAGACGCAGTGGGGAACTCATGGTGATAAGCTTATTCCGGCTTTCTGCCCGGCATCTGTTGAGGAGGTAATGGAAGAGACTATAAGAGCTTTCAACTGGGCGGAAGTTTTGAGAACGCCGGTTGTTCTTCTTATGGACGAAGTTATCGGACATATGAAAGAGTCTGTTGACATGACTAAGTTCAAGGATCCTGAAATATGGAACAGGAAAAAGCCCAAGGTTCCACCGGAAGAGTATCTTGCATATAAGCCTGAAGAGGATGATGTGCCGGCTCTTGCCGATTTTGGAGACGGATATAGATACCATGTAACTGGACTTATGCACGACTATACAGGTTTCCCGACAACCAATCCCGCAATGTGTCAGGAGCTTGTGGAAAGACTTATAAGAAAGGTTAAGAGAAGGGCAAAAGAGCTTGAAAAGAATGAAGAATTTATGCTTGAAGATGCTGAATTTGCTATTGTTGCTTTTGGTTCAACTGCAAGATCAGCCAAGCTTGCAGTGAAGCTTGCAAGAGAGAAGGGAATAAAAGTAGGTCTTTTCAGGCCTATAACTCTCTGGCCTTCTCCGGAAGAGACACTTTACAGACTTGCAGGAAAGGTTAAAGCTATACTTGTTCCTGAGCTTAACATGGGACAGTACGTTCTTGAAGTTGAAAGATGTGCAAGGGGACAGTGTCCAATCTTCAGGATGAACAGGGCTAATGGTCAGATGATTTATCCGTTTGAGATTCTTGAGAAAATTGAGGAAATTGCAAGTGGAAAAATAGTAATTCCTGTTTCAAAAGCTTGATTTTAGGAGGTAAATGATGCTTCAACCAATAGATATTCCGCTTGAGAAAGCGATAGAGAAAAAGCCATACTTTAAGTATCTTAGAATTGATAAGATGCCTCATATCTGGTGTCCCGGCTGTGGTAACGGGCAGGTTTTAAAGGCTATCTGTATTGCCCTTGATAAACTTGGAATTGATAATAACAACGTTTCAATGGTTTCAGGTATCGGTTGTTCTTCAAGGACACCTGGATATTTTGACGGTTACACCCTTCATACAACTCACGGAAGGGCACTTGCCTTTGCAACGGGTGTGAAACTTGCAAGACCGGAACTTACTGTTATTGTTACAACTGGTGATGGTGACTGTACAGCTATTGGTGGAAACCACTTTATTCATGCATGTCGTAGAAATATTGATATTACTGTTCTTCTCTTTAACAACTGGATTTACGGTATGACGGGCGGTCAGGTTTCACCTACAACACCTAAAGGTTCATACGCAACAACGACACCTTACGGTAATTATGAGCCAAATTTTTCAATTGCTGACCTTGCGATTGGAGCTGGTGCAACGTTTGTTGCAAGGGGAACAGCGTATCATGTTACAGAGCTTGTGAACCTTGTAGAAGCCGGTATTAAGCACAAAGGCTTTTCCCTTATAGAAGTTCTTACACCGTGCACAATTCAGTACGGTAGAAAGAATAAAATGGGTATTGTTGATATGTATATGTGGCTTAAGGAAAATACAATTCCTCTCAAAGCCTGGGAGAAGCTTCCTGAGGAAAAGAGAAAAACTAAACTTCCAAGAGGTATTCTCCATCACGTAGATAACAGAGAAGAGTACACTCACAGGTATTACAGTGTTGTTGAAAAAGTAATGGGAGGGAATAAGTAATGAGATACGAAATTAGAGTTATAGGTTCTGCCGGGCAGGGTTCTCTCCTTGCTGCTTATGTTCTTGCCGCGGCAGCTGTTCAGGAGGGATATCACGTTACTCAGACGGCGACTTACGGTGCCGCTATGAGAAGTGGAACGTCCATGGGTGATGTTGTTATTTCAAATGAACCAATTGACTTTCCGAAAGTTTTTAATCTTGATGCTGTTGTTATTCAGTCTCAGGAAGCCTATGATGAGATGGTTGGTGGTAAGCCTGTGAGACTTGATCCAGAGTGTGGAGAAAAGGACGCAGATGTTCTTGTTAACGTGAAAGATGGTGCTATTGTTGTTTTTGACATTGATCTTGTTCAGTGTGATCTTGATGCGAACAGATACAGACTTATTGCTGCTCCAATAGCCAGAACAGCTACAGAAGTTGTAGGTAAAAGACAGACTATGAACATTGTTGCTCTTGG
>NZ_JALVIW010000067.1:0-3605 GCF_027028515.1 Desulfurobacterium sp.
AATGAACCCTGAAGAGGCAATCCTTGAAAGTATAAAAATCAGAACAAGGCCGGTTCTTATGACCGCATTCGCAACAACTGCAGGAATGTTACCCGTTGCCATGGGGAATGCCATAGGACTTGAAAGATTGGCTCCACTTGGCGCCGTGGCAATTGGCGGTTTAATAGTGGGGACATTTTTAACCCTTGTATTCATTCCGCTCCTATTTGTTTACACATACGGCAATACGAAAAAGGAACTATCAGAGTGAACAAACTGCCGGGTTATTTAACCCGGCAGATGTTATTCTTTAAACCAAATCTCTTTGAATAAAAGAAACAGTTAGAAACAACCCTCTTCACATAATTGCGCGTTTCGTCAAGGGGAAGAAACGCATCAACAAAAAGGACAAACTCACCGTTAGAATCAACGCCACCGTAAAGTTTCAAAAGCCTTCCTATACGTCCGGGACCTGCATTGTACGCAGCTGCCGCAACAGGTAGAGAGCCAAACTCTTTAATAAGCTTCTTTATGTAAAACGCTCCATAAGAAATATTAACCTTCTCATCATAAAGGTCAGAAACGTTAAAATCATCTCCCATAACAGAAGCTATATGTTTCCCTGTTGAAGGCATTATTTGCATGTAACCTATCGCACCACTTCTTGAAAAAGCACCGGGATCAAAAAGACTTTCCTGCCTCGCTATAGAAAGAGTCACAACACTGTTTTTGAACATAGAGGGTGCCGGATACAAAATTGTATAAAGCACATTTCTCTTTTCAGGAGAAACTGAGGCAACAGCTTTTGAGGCAAATTTTATTCCATCTCTAAATCTTCCTGCAAAATAACAGGCAACTGCAGAATCAAAGGGAGAAAAGCGAGAAAGATCAAGAAAGTTCAGTAAAAAATACTTCTTACTCTTAATTATATACCTCAAGCCTTCGTCTTTTATCATTGAAACAGAAGGCTTCTCAAACTTAACTGCAGGCCCTTTCCCCGTTAAAATGAATTTGTAAAAACTGTTGTTAGCAAGCTTTACCTCTTTGCCTAAAACTGTTTTTTCTATAGCTGCAGAAAGACCTCTTCCAAACTCCGTATTTAAAGTTTTCAAGATAGAAAGTGCTTTTATGAACTGTCCAACATTGATGTAATATTTAGCAAGGTACTCTTTGTACAGGTTATAATCAAAACTTTTAACACCCTCAAGGGCCAACTTAAATAGCGGCAGGTTAGTAACAAGAAGTTTATTAAGAGTTATCCTTATACCTGAAATCTTAAAATTCCTCTTAGCATCTGAAGCAATTAATTTTCTTAAAAGCTCTATCTTTTTAAAAGGATTCCTCTCAAGGAGAAGGCGAAAAAAGAGAGCTTCCGGAATGGAAGAGTTCTCAAAACAGAAAACGGCCTCCCTGTACTTACCGGTTTTATATAGAATCACTCCCTTAAAGTAGAGATAGAACCTGTTATCTGGAGGGAGAAGGGAAAGATAAAACCTGGCAATTTTAAAATTCCTGCGCTTTATCGCAAACCAGATTTTATTGGCAATTACAGTCTGGTTACCTGTTAAAAACGCCGTGTTTCCAGCATTATCAATTAAAATCTGCTCATCGTAGCTGTTCGTCCTTGAAAAAACCTCCCTGTAAATCTTCTGCGCTTCTTCCTCTAAACCTCTCTTCCTGTAAATCCTGGCAAGCTCAAGTTTATAGAAATCGTCAATATCATCAAAACCAATATCGGCAAAGGCAGAATAATTTCCACTTTGAAAGATAGAATCAATAAACATCTCCTTCACTGTCTTTTCAAAAGGCGAATCGGGATACTTCTGAAGAAACAGCAGGTAAGATATAGGAGAAGATGGACTCAAAGAGGTAAAAGATTTCACCTCTTTCTCGGTCATTGCCAGTGAAGGAGCGGCAAAAGAGAGAAAAAATAGAAGTATAATTACGGAAAATCTTTTCATACTTTATATTATAGCAGTTAAAAACTTTAATAGGAGAAGAAATGTTAAGCTTTGAGATAGTCGAAACAGATGGAAAGGCACGAACCGGCATTTTAAAAGGCACTCATGGCACGACAGAAACACCGTGCTTCATGCCAGTGGCAACAGGAGGTGCAGTAAAAGGTGTAAGATGGGAAGAGATAAAAACTTCAGGATACTCACTCGTTCTTTCAAACATCTATCACCTCTATTTAAGACCGGGTATTGATCTGATAGAGGAAGCCGGTGGTATTCACAAATTTACAGGATGGAACAGATTGATACTAACAGACAGCGGAGGCTTTCAGGTTTTCAGCTTGGGCGACTTGATGAAACTCACTGAAGAAGGTGTCTATTTCCGCTCACACATTGACGGTTCAAAACACTTCTTTTCACCGGAACTTGTCGTTGAATACGAAGAGAGAATCGGCGTTGACATCGGTATGGTTCTTGACGAATGCACACCCTACCCGGCAACAAGAGAATATGCAAAACACTCCCTTGAAAGAACGTACCGATGGGCGAAGAGGAGTATTGAAGCACGAACAAGCGATAAAACAGCCGTTTTTGGCATCGTTCAGGGTGGAACATTTGACGACCTGAGAATACTAAGTGCAAAACTAACTTCAGACTTACCTTTTGATGGCGTTGCAATAGGCGGACTCAGCGTCGGCGAACCGAAAGAGGACATGTACAGAATAACATCCCTTGTTACCCCTCTTCTACCCTATGCAAAACCAAGGTATCTTATGGGTGTTGGCAAACCAGAAGATATCATCGTTGCCGTTGAACATGGCGTTGATATGTTTGACTGTGTAATGCCAACAAGAAACGCAAGAAACGGAACTCTCTTTACATGGAACGGGAAACTCAACATAAAAAGTGCCAGGTATAAAAATGACGAAAGACCCGTCGATGAAAACTGCGATTGTTATACATGCAGGAACTTCTCAAGAGCTTATTTAAGGCACCTCTTCGCATCAAAAGAGATAAATGCATTGATACTAAACTCAATACATAACCTTCACTTCTATGCAAAGCTGATGGAAAAAATGAGAGAAGCTATAAAAAACAAAAAGTTTAAAGAATTTAAAAGAGAATTCTTTTCAAAGTATAAAACAGACGAAGAAAGCCCTTACTACTTAACATAAGCAGCTATCCAGTCTGGACGGTTGGTAGAGATGGAATCCACTCCAAGGGCTTTAAACTCTTTGGCAAGGTAAAGAGCTTCTGAAACCGTTAAACTTTTGTTTCCTGTTCTATCGGTAGTTTCATCGTGAATAACAACAATCTCACTATCCTTAATCCATTTTAAAGGCTAAATTGAACGCTGAAAATGTATTTTCCGGTGCGTAGAAAGAAGCACCCCGGTGGGCTATTATTTTCAAATCCCCCTCTTTTACAGGTGGTGCCCACGGGCGGAGTTGAACCGCCGACCTCACCCTTACCAAGGGTGCGCTCTAACCTCCTGAGCCACGTGGGCAGAAAAATCACAGAGAAAAATATATGATCGAAACATAAAAAGGCAAGGGGAAAAGCCCCTTCACCTTAAACGCCTTTCTTGTTTTTTATAAGCTCTTTCAAATATTCAATCCACTAGTGGATTGAATATTTGAAAGAGCTTATAAAAAACAAGAAAGGCGTTTA
>NZ_JALVIW010000068.1:0-3565 GCF_027028515.1 Desulfurobacterium sp.
TTCTGACAGTCGGGTGTCTTTCAATCCTACATTAGTCTGATTTTAACGTTTTGATGATAACCACACGATAATAAACTACGGTGCTTTCAATCCTACATTAGTCTGATTTTAACGATTTGAATGAAAGAAAAAGTTAAGGTGATAGAAAATCCTTTCAATCCTACATTAGTCTGATTTTAACTAATGAAGAGAAATACGCATTAGTAACTCTTTTGGTGCTTTCAATCCTACATTAGTCTGATTTTAACTTTTTTACTTGAAGTTTAAATTTAGAAAATTCTTCTAACTTTCAATCCTACATTAGTCTGATTTTAACTTACTGAAAGGATGAGAAAAGATTCTCGTGTGTACTTTCTTTCAATCCTACATTAGTCTGATTTTAACCTAAGGGAGACCTTACCTACGTGAGTAGGTAAGGGGAGGGCTTTCAATCCTACATTAGTCTGATTTTAACCTATTCTCGAGTATGAAATAAAACTTGTCAATACTGCTTTCAATCCTACATTAGTCTGATTTTAACTTTGTTGGAAGGAACGGGTTTGTGAACAAGACGTTGGAACTTTCAATCCTACATTAGTCTGATTTTAACTCATAGAAGTGCTTGAGAGCGGTGACAGGGAAAGGGCAAAAAAACTTTCAATCCTACATTAGTCTGATTTTAACACGCCACAAAAACCTTTCCAAGCACGTTTTAACCCTTATAACAAAATTTTATGTTTCATAAAGTTATAAAATTAGTTTTTCTTTAAGATCTTCACGACTATATTATATTACTTATCTCACTCTTCTCTGTTCCAATTGTCTCCCTTTTAATATACTTCTCTGAAGAAAGGATGTAAAACCTAACAGAGTCTTCAGATTCTTTTATCAACTTTTTTATTCCGTTTTTCACCTTCATAAATTCACTTTCAGTAAGTTCTCCTTCAAACACAGAATTTTGAACCCAATGAAGAAACCTCCTTAAGAATTGGCAAACTTGTGAAACCCGCTCGACATTTACATCGTAAACTACTATCACATACATTCTTTACCACCATATAACAAATGGTTTGTAATTTTCCATCTCTATCAAATGTTTTATTAACTTATAGCACTCTAACCTGACAAGTTTTCTGTAAGTTACGTTCCTTTTAAGTTTCCTGTGTTTGATAGTCGTGTTCAATTTTTCGTTGAATGCTTGTAGAAAAGCTCTCTTGCCTTTGTCGTTCAGTAGACAATAATTCAATTCCTTTTTAAAGTATGTTTCATCGATTTTTTCTTGTTTTATTAATTTGAATATAATCCTATCAGCAAGTAACGGTTTGAACACTTCGGCCAAATCTAAAGCCAGAGAAAACCGTCTCTCTCCTGGTTCGTGTAAATAACTAATCGTTGGATTTAACTGAGTGTTGTATATTTCAGTAAGGCATACAGAATAAACTAACGAATTTCCGAAACTTATCAACGCGTTTATCATATTTTCTGGTGGTTTCCTACTTCTTCTATCAAAAGCAAACCTTTGGGGTAGGAATTTATTCCATGAATGATAATAAGTTTCCCTAACGTTACCTTCTATCGCCATAACTTTTTCTATAGAATCCTGGTTTTCTAAAGTGGTGAGAATATTTTTGATTTTCTCAATGTCTGTCTTCAGTTGTGGGTTTTCTCTCTTATAATAATTCAAATTTACCAGAATGTTCTTTATCGATCCTTCGACAAATCTCTTAGCGAGATACAATCTCTTTTCTTTTTCCAAGTAGTATCTTACCTGATTAACGAGTAGATTTCCAGAAAGAAGTTTCTTTCTAGGCCAAAAACTTCCCTCATAAAAACCATAAGAGTTAAAGTAGTGAACGGGTACGCCGTACTTCATCAAATAGCTTAATGCTCCAGATTTTATAGTAATTCTACCATAAGCGTAGATAGAATAGATTTTCTCTATAGGTAACGGTTTCTTAACTATCTCTCCTTTTTCATTCTTAAAGACGAAATATACTGTGTTATGTTTTCTTTTTATTATTCCATTCCTAGTTATGTAAAGATTGTTTTTCATTGTTAACCTTTAAACTTTTGTGATTGAAGGTTGATATTTTTAGTGCAAACACACCATTAGATAAACTTTTAGTTACCTTGTTGCTCAAGAATTGTCGGAAAAATATGGTTATCCAAAACAAAATTCAAAGTAACTACACCTTCTGCAGTAGCGTTTATACTCTGGTTTCGGTGGATTTGGTAATGAAATTATTTTCCTTATTTCTTTAAGAATTCTTTCAATCTCTTTTTCATTTTCCTCTGTTAGTTGCACTTTGACCACTTTCCTTTTCAACGGATAAGTTATTCTACCCTCACTTTCTAGTCCTTTCAATTTTTTAAGATAATAGATGTAGTAAAGAAGTTGGTATAAGTGAGCTTTCTCTAATTTGTCAGACTTTTTAATTTCATGGAGTATAAGTTTGTTTCCCTTTTTTATGAAATCAATTCCTATTCTTTGGTCAACTATGATATCTTTATTCATGCTTTTGAAGGATGTTTCTTGTAACAAAGAACCCAAGGCAACTAGTTCACTTTCGTTTTCCCTTGTAAGAAAATGTGAGAACAACCAAAGCTTAGTGTGGCAAATAACAAAATACGCTACCTTGGTTCCTGTGAAAAACGCTGTTTTGGAAAGCATGGAAAAACCTATACAAATACTTAATTTTTTGTATTTAACAAAGAAAAATTAAAAAATTAAATGATAGCTTCATTAAAGTTCTCTTGATTTATTTCCACTATTTTTGAACAATCGAATCCATACTCCGAATTGTAAGGCAGCTTACATATCCAGAAAATTTTCCTTTTTCTCCCGTTTGTTTTCTCTATTTTTTCAAACCACTGCAAATTATCCCTTCCATGCTCATTTTCATCCTGCAGAATCCACCATAAAGGAACCTTTACTTTATTTTCTATCTTTAAATTTCTCTCGTCACCTTGGTAATATACCGAAGGTATTACCTCGAATTTACGTTGCTTCTCGGGTCGAATAATAAGTCCTATTTGAGTTTCTTCATCAGGAGCTATATCTTTGGGATGCAAACCAAACAAACAGGTTTTTTCAAAACATCCATTATATCCAGACCAATTTATCAAGGAATAATAACCTAAAAATCTCCCTTTTTCTTCAAACACTTCGATATAATTTTTTCCATATACACTGTTACAAATTTCTTTTAGCTTTAAATAAGAATAAACCCCAGGTGTTAGAGATTCGTCTGTGTGTTGTAGAATATCTCTATCATACGGAAGTTCATTTTCCGGTTGGAAAATCTTGAGAATGTATTCTTTCCCATCTTCTTTCCAGTTTTTCTTCCCGCGGTTTATTCGCCCACCTCTTTGTCCTAAAGCGTCAGCAGGAGCGAGCTCTGTATACATTACATCACAAGATATATCGAGAGAAATTTCGATAACTTGTGTAGCGACCAAAATTATAGGTTTTTTATTTTTATTTTTTACAACCTTTATAATTTTTTGCTCATTTGTTTTTCTATCATCATATGTAAACTGAGAATTTATCAAGAATAATTTATCGTTATCATTTTGTTTTAATCTT
>NZ_JALVIW010000069.1:0-3558 GCF_027028515.1 Desulfurobacterium sp.
AAATATGGGTATATCTGAAGGTTGTGCTATTCTTGGTCAAGAGTATGCAAAAACACCTCAAGAGTATCCATCTTCTCACTAATCAAAACTTTTTGTTCCAAAGTTTAAACTTTGGAACAATTAACTAAGTACCAAAGCAATAATAATTTCATACTCTATCTCTTAATTATAGTGTGAAATTGGTACTTATAGTCCAAAAAAGTTTTTAATATATGCTCTTTTATATCCATAACAAAAACCTCTTTTTTCTTTATAGACCTGAGCGTATCTCCCGTGCCGTTGATAATCACGTATTTCTTGCTCACTTTTTTTCTTTCTCCTGCGTCAACTACAACAAGAGACTTTCCCGTTTCTTTTGCTCTTTTGACCGCATTTGCAAGTTCTTTATCTCCTATCTCTTTTTCGGAAAGGCTTAAAAGGTCGTTAACAGTAATAACCTTTCCGTCCCTGTATATAAGTCCGTTCTTCACCTCTACCATTTCTCCCTCCAGGAAGAAAAAATTTTTTTCTCAGGGTCTATACTAATTCTAAACCGAATGAAGGAGGAAAAAATGCCTCTTAGGAAAGTCAGGAAAGACAGGGCAAGACTTGTAGAGAACGCAGAATACGAAAGAGTCTATGAAGACAGGGACAACTACATCATCAAAGAGGCTCCCCTTTACACGAAACAGAAGAACGGGAAAATCGCTCCGGCTCCCGGAAGGTTCATAGCTGTTTTCCACAAAGACCTTGCAGGAGAGTATCCCGTCTTTGAAGGAATAGTTTCCGACAGGTATAAAATCGTCCTCTTCAAAGACCTTGAAAAGATTGCAGTTAAAGCTCTTGAGAAAAACGGATACAAGCTTGCCGGAGAACCCGAAAGGGTAGACATCAACGAGCTTGTCATTCCCACGGAATACGAACTTGAAAAGGGACTGAGGGCAGAAATTGGAATTACAAACTCTTACGACACCAAGGAGACAGTAGGATTCAAGCTCTACGTTAACGACGGAGAAAGGAGGTATCCGGCCGGGGTGATAACGAAGAGGAAACACTTTGGAAGCGTTAACGAAGAATCTAAAGAGATAATGGAAGAGGCCGTCAAGGAGATGAGCAAGCACCTTACTCTGTTTAAGACGCTGTGGAATTCCATGGTAGACATAAACGAGCTGTCTATATGGAAAGACATCAAGAGAGAAAGAGTCCAAAGGCTCAAGAGGGAAGACGGGAGTTCCGAACCCATCGTTTACACTGAATACCCTCTTGAACAGGTAAAAGAAGCACTCCTCAAAGAGTTCCCCAACGGTTCTGTTCCTTTTAAAGAGATGTGGAAAAGGATTCTTTCCTACGCTCAGGGAGAGAGAAGAAAAACTGTCAGGGAAGAAATCCTTGACAGAATGCACAGGCAGATTGAGCCTCTTCTCAAAGTGTTCAAAGAGGCCAAGGTTAAGGCACTGAAAGTTTAAGGGGGAGTTAGTTCCCCCTTTTTACACCGCTGAAAACAAGCTTGTCGTAGACTGAATAGAACTTTTCCGCATACTTTTCGTTCCTTTCTTTCTGAAAAGAGTGGTAAAAAGCGACAGCGTTTGCGTGAAATCCATACTTTTTTAACTTTTCAGCTACGTAACGGCAGACAAACTTTCCCGACTCTATCCTGTCAAAAACGTCTTCAGGGTAGTTCCTGAACTTATCTCCGTTGTGCAGGTAGTTAATCTGGTAGAGGCCGGCGTCAAAGTTTACCACGCCTAAAGAAATCAACTTTTTTACAAACTCCACGCAGGAATTCCTTGAACTGCAGACGAAGACGTGTTTAGAAACCCTTTTTACTCCGCTGAACTCAAGGTCTTTTAGCTTTGAAAGACCGGAGTTTACTCTTACGGCATAAGGGTAAACTGTCCCGTTTAGCTTGTAAGACTCTATCCACCTTATTGCCACAACCACTCTGGGGTCTACGCCGAGTCTGAGACACTCCTGAACAACAGACTTGTGAAGACCCCAGTTTTTCACGAAAGAAGAGTTAGAGGCTCCTTCTGCCGTCAGCGTAAAGAAAAGAACGCTCAGCAGAAGAAAGAGTCTTTTCATTTCCTGTCTCCTTTATTAGGTTTAGAAAAGTTTTGATAGCACTTTGAGGCAACAACTGATTTTTCATCCTGATATATAAGACTGTATCCGTTTTCTATTGCCTCGTTTATCCATTGAGTAAGCCTGAATCCGTCTATTTTATCTTTTAAAACATACACCACTGAACATTTTCTGTCAGTCTCTTTAGAAACTACAACTGCCCACCTGTTTTCTCTGTAGTATAAGTAGGATACCAGAAACACAAACAGAAAAGAAATAAACAGAAAGGAAGAAACATAAAAAACAGACCGCCTGTTTTCTGAAAAGAAATCGCCGTAAAGAAGAATTAATCCGCCCAGGAACCCTATCAGCAAAAGCATTTTAAGTGCCTGAAAGAACGAAAAGGTTAAAACGTCTATCTCCGTGATAACCACACAGAACCCCTCTGCTTTCTGATAAGTATACAGAAAAACCTCACCGCCATTCATTAGAGGGAATATGGTAGGTAGGTTTTTGGATTTTTAAGAGAATGGGTATACGGGAGTGTAGAGAGGGGGTAAGTAGGTGTTAAAATTTTTTTAAGGAATCTGTGCTCACAATCGGAAGATAGGGATTGTGAGATATAGGTTAATTGAGGTTAATAGAAAGTTAATTGGAAATATACGATTGTGAATGGAAAGGTAATGGAGATGTAATAGAAGAGTGGTAGATTGACAATTAAATTTTAATCAATTGTGTATTAATGGAAAGTAAATTGTTATTGATTTAACAGTAATGGAATGTTGGTTGTGGAGACAGGGTAGTCGCATTGACATTAGACAGCCTACGAAGGAGTGTGAGAAGGGTTGCAGGATTTCAAAAAATCTGATAATATAGAAAAGTAGGAGTAAAAAGGTATGGAAGAGAGGAGTAAGGTTAAGGTTCTGGAGTCTCTTTTAAACGGAGCAGAAAGCGTTGAGGAGATAACAAGGGATACGGGTTTGAGTGAGTTTTTGATAAGGAGAGTGTTGTTCTCTCTTGAAAGTCAGGGAATAGTGGAGAGGGAGAAAGAAGGAGATAGAACGCTATGGCATGTGAGGGAAGATAGGGAAAAAATGGTCAAAGACCTCATAGACCTGTGGAGGAGGAAAAAGAATGGCCAGAAATCTTAAGGGTTTGAAGATAGAGGAAAAGGATTATGAGATTCTCAAGAAACTGAAAATGCCATTTTACATTATACCCGGCAACCATGATAAACGGACAACGCTTCTGTCGGCTTTCGGCCAGGTAAGCTGTCCCGCGGAATCAGAAAATTTTTTGAATTTCGTATTAGACGATTACGAGGTCCGCCTCATCGGAATCGACAGCACCATACCCGATAAGCCGGGAGGCGAGATGTGCGCAGATCGTCTTGCCTGGCTGGAAAAACAACTTGCCGAAGAAAGAGAAAAACCCACCGTAATATTTATGCACCATTCACCGGTCAAATTCGGAGTGCCGGAATCTGATGTAGATGGATTTATCGGCGCAGATAGTTTA
>NZ_JALVIW010000070.1:0-3505 GCF_027028515.1 Desulfurobacterium sp.
TAGTTGGATAGTGTGCTACATGGCCGTTTTTATCTTCTTTTTTTCTATTTTTTAAATCCAAATACTATTCAGGAGGTGTAATGTCCGCCGCTGCCAAACATGAAATGGTAAAAAACTGGATTCGACAGTACTTGAAAGAATTCGGCGAATATAACGGAACATTCGAGGAGCTTGCCAACTTAACAAAAACAAGTGCCTACCTTGTTAAAAAAGCCATAAATGAACTTGAGAAAGAAAATTTCTTAACGGCAGAATCCAAAAGAGGCAAGGGTTTAAAACTCAAGCTGAATGAAAAAGAGCCTATAAAGGAGACAATTTCCGAAACGGCAGAGAAAATTGCCGAAGAAGAAAAAGAAACAAAAGAAACAGGAGAAACAAAAACAGAAAAGAAAAAGAGAAAAACGTCCCTTCAGGACGAAGTGCTTTCATCTCTCCTTGGAAAAGACATAACTGTCTTTCTGATAAGCGGAACAAGGTTAGAAGGCCAGCTTCTTGACTTTGATAACTTCACCCTCTCTATGACGGCGCCAAAAGGCAGATCATTAGTTTACAAACACGCAATAGCAACGATAATATACGGATGAACAGGATGAGAAGACACAAAACTCTTGAAGAACTGCAACTTGAGCTCATAGAAATGCTTGAAGAAAAAGGTGAATTCAGAGGCTCTGTTTCAGAATTTATGAAGCTGTTAGATGTAAAGCAGGAGGTAGTAATTCCTCTCCTGAACAGCTTAAAGGCCTCCGGTGACATAAACTACGAGGTTAATGGTGAAGATATCATAATCAGACCTGCCTCTTTTGCAACCGTACCGCAAATACTTACAGAAGAGCAAGAAAAAGAGATAAACGAAAAACTCAAAGAAGGATACAGGTTAGTTGCATCGTCACTCCTTGGAGGCGTTCAGAGTAGAACACTGAGGAATCTCATTAATAAAAGGGTTATTGTATTCTTTAGAAACGGCTCAAAAGTTGAAGGTAAACTCAAAGGATTTGATAGGTATGTCCTCAGAATCAACTCATTCATGGGGAAAATGTTAGTCTATAAGCACGCCATAACAACAATAATATATAAGCCGTAGAGGCTCAAAACCTCTACGGCCAACTTAATTATCTGCTACCTACCTTCATATTGTGGCAGGTCATACAATCCATCTTTGTCTTGTAAATACCAGGAGCACTCACGGGTTTAAAGGTTCCATTATGGTAAGCGTTAAGAAGTTCTACGGTCTTTTTCGCAACATCGGCGGTTAGCCTTGCACACCTTTCAGACCTTGCCTTGCTGTCATAGGCAAAACCTGTCTTCTCTATCCACTTCATAACGGAAACGTGACAAAGAGGTGATGTTGCAATACTTGCCGCAAAAGCCCCTTTATATTTGGCAGGATGCTTCGGATAATAGATTGGAAGCGGTGTTTCTTCATACCATCTGTAAAGAGCGTCAATCACCTTCTTCCAGCCTTTACAAGAGATAGAGATAATGGCGGCAGCACCGTTTAAAGTACCACAAATGGTTCCCCAGCCGTTTATACCACCTTTCCCGTATTCAAATAGTTCTCCCGGAATACCAAGATAAGGACCACCTACGCTCTCTTTAAGCGTATCAAGAATTGATGCAAAAACACCATAGGCGCAGTGGCCTTTTAAATAATATCTGTAGGCTTTCTCAGCTATCATATCAGGATCTATAGGCTTGTAAGGATAAGGTGGTTCCATCTTTTTAGAACCTGCAACTGCGGCAGCGCCTGAAAGGCCGCCAACAACAAGACCGGCAGTTCCAATAAGGCTTTTTACGATGAATTCTCTTCTTTTGTTACCCATAATTCCCTCCCTTGTTTTATCTTATTTTCTTTTATTGTAGTACTTTTTACCGCAGAAAGAATAACCGCTCGGTTTAATATTTTTAAAATTGCTCCATAAACTACTGCAAAAGATTATTTAATAGAAACGATAATTAAGTAAACCGGCGAAAAAGAAAATAAATTTAATATTTCAAATTCCGCAATAATTTTATTTTTTCACTTTTGAAGCTTTACGTCAAAATAATCCCTCAATCCATCACCCAAAAGGTTAAAGGCAACTATAACCAGAAATATCGCAACTCCGGGAGCAAGGAGCCAGGGAAAAGTGGTAAGCTTAGTAACGTTTTGAGCTTCGGCAAGCATATTTCCCCAGGAAGGATAGGGTTCCTGAACACCAAGACCTATCAAACTCAATGCAGACTCCCCGAGAATGTATCCTGGAATAGATAGAGTTGCAGCAACAACAATATAAGAAAGAGTATTTGGAATTACGTGTTTCCTCACAATGTAAAAACTGCTTCCTCCCATCACCTTAGCCGCCTTCACAAAATCGTTTTCCCTTATAGAGAGAGCCATACTTCTAACAACACGGGCAAGCCCCGTCCAGCCAAGGAGCGAAAGAATAGCCACAATAATGAAAAAGACAGCAATACTCGGCATATCAACAGGAAACATGGAACGCAGTGCAAGTAAAAGATAAAAAGAAGGAAAAACCATCAAAAGTTCAACTATCCTCATCGTGACAGTATCAACTATACCGCCGTAATAACCAGCTATTGAACCTATTACAAGTCCAAGAGAAAAAGAGATGGCAACACCTATTAAACCTATGGTCAAGGAAATCCTCGTTCCGTAAATGAGCCTTGAAAAAATATCTCTACCGACACGGTCAGTTCCTAAAAGGAAAATCTTTCCAGGTGCCTTTACCCCAAATAGATGAAGATCTGTCTTTATAAAACCAAATATGTAGTGAGGTTCCCCTCTGACGAAAAATTCAACAGGATAGGTCTCGTTCCAGCAGGTAGTATAGACTTTAAAAACGGGATCTACTAATTTATGACCATAGACAAAGGGTCTTAAATGAAAATGACCTTCTCTGTCAAAAAAGTGAATAGGTGTTGGAGGCTGGTAAGGATTGTGTCTAAACTGAATATCGTAGGGATACGGCGCAATAAAATCTGCAAAAATGGCAATGAAATAGAGAAAAATGAGAAAAACAAAGGCAACAAAACCCGGTTTATGCTTTCTATAAAGTCCTTCTAAAAACTTCCTCACCTTCTACCCTCTACTTCCCTTTCCCGTATCCTCGGATCGTTAAGTGCAAGTAAAACATCAGCAATAAGATTTCCCACAACGAGCATTATGCCTCCTATGTAGAGCGCCCCCATAACTACAAAAAGATCCTGAGACATAACCGCTTCAAACATCAATCTTCCCATTCCCGGCCATGCGGTGATTATCTCAATCAGGGCAGCACCTGAAAGGAGGCCTGCTATGTCAAAACCTATCAGCGTTATAAACGGATTCATTGCATTTTTTAGAACGTGTTTAAAGAGAATAACTCTGTATGGAAGACCCTTCGCAACGGCAAGTTTAACATAATCTTTCTCAAGTTCATCAATCACGGTTCCCCTCACTAAACGAACAAGACCCGAAATATTGCCGACAACCATTGCCGTAAGGGGAATCACCATATGCTTCAAT
>NZ_JALVIW010000071.1:0-28015 GCF_027028515.1 Desulfurobacterium sp.
ATGTCATGGAGTGGTGATGCCAGGTATATGTCTTCAATGAATTTTTTGTCACATCCATATTTTTCTGCTATCAATTTGCAGTACTCTGCTACTCTTTTAATGTGGTTTCCTGTAAATTGGTCTTTGTATTCTGTTGCTGCCGCTAAACGGAATATAATTTCTTCTTCCCTTTCTCTGATTTCTTTTACTGCTTTGGCAACGGCATTTTCAAGGAGGAGAGTTTTGTCCTTAAGGAGGAGATAGTTTTCTATTAGCTTTATGTTGTTCATTATTCGTATTGGGAATTCCACTGGATCAACAGGTTTGACGGTGTAATCATTTGCACCAAGGAGAAGAGCTTTAACACGGGATTCTTTATCTTCGAGACTTGTTACCACAATGATTTTTAGCTCTTCCATGTTGTAGTTCTTTCTGGTTTCTCTGATAAGATCGTATCCATTTATTTCCGGCATCATTATATCTGTTATTATCAGGTGAGGATGTTCTTTTTCTATTATTTTAAGAGCTTTTTGGGCAGATGTTGTGGCTTCGATGTGAAATGTAAATATAGAGTAAACTTTATCTATTGCTTTTTCTACAAGTTTTTTCATGAGATTGATATTAAAAGGTTCGTCATCGACTATAAGGATTCTGATTGTTTTTTCCATATGTCAATCCTCACTCTTTATGGGTGAATGACCATTCACAGAAAAAATAATACTAATATTTTTGAATTGCAACTCTACGCATTTTTTAAAAATTTTTTATCTTATTAATTACCGATTGCCAGCTCTGTACCATATGTTGCACGCACCTTCACCGGAGACCATGCAGGGTCCTTTTGGTGTCCTTGGCGTACATACTTTACCGAATAGTTTACATTCTGATGGATACGCTTTGCCAAGGACAATTTTGTCACATATACATCCGGGTATCTTTTCCTCTTTTATCTCTGGCAGGTTGAATTTTACTCTTGCATTAATGTTACTGTACTCCTTTTTGAGTTCCAATCCTGATTGTGGAATGTATCCAATTCCCCTCCAGTTTACATCTGCTTTTTCAAAATATTTGTACATCAGTTCAAGAGCCTTTTTATTCCCTTCGTCTCTTACCACTCCTTTGTAAACGTTTTCCAATTTTGGCTTTTCGTCTTTTATCTGTGCTAATATTACTGCGAATGCAAGCAGAAGATTTTCCGGTTCAAATCCTGCTACTACCGTTGGTATTCCGTACTTTTCCGGAAATCTTTTCCACGCATTTGCACCGACTATCGCCGAAACGTGTCCCGGAGCGACGAAGGCGTCAACGCCAACTTCACTATCCTTGACAAGGATTTCCATTATTTCTGGTGTAAGTTTTTGGGATGTGAGGATTGTTACATTTTCAGGCAGTCCCATCTCTATGAGTGCTGCTGTAGGTGCTGTTGTGGTTTCAAATCCTATTGAGAAGAATACAACGTTTTTATCAGGATTTTCTTTTGCTATTTTAATGACTTCGTGTGGAGCGCTTATCATTTTGTAATGTTTACCTTCACTTCTTATGGAGCCTATTTTTGTAGGTACTCTTAGCATGTCACCGTAGGTTAAAAGTATGGTGTCGTCTCTCTGTGATAGCTTTATGGCGTTGATTATGTCACTTTCTGAGCATACGCAGACAGGGCATCCAGGACCGGGAACGAGTTCTATTGTTTCAGGCATAAGACTTCTCATACCGCTGAAAGTAATTGTATGTTCGTGAGAACCACAGACATTCATTATCTTTATTTTTCTATCTCTTGGTGCGAGCTCGTGGATTAGATTTATGAGCTTTTCTGAATTATCGTAAACTTTAAGTACTTTCTCTATGTTCATACACACCTCCTCATTCTGGCTAAAAAGGATTTTAACATACATGTTTCTTTTCTTGGATTTGAACCGATATTGTCGTAAAATTCCCTTAATTTCTGCTTCGGGAGTTTGCTTTGTCGTCAGTGTTAAATGTTGCTTTTCTTGGAGATGTTTCTGGAAGACCTGGTAGAAGAGCACTTCAGCTCTGGCTGGAAGAAAATAGAGGAAAGTATGATCTGTGTATTGTTAATGGTGAGAATGCCGCAGCCGGTTTTGGTATAACAGAAAAGATAGTGAAAGCATTCCTCTCTCAGGGTGTAGATGTTATTACAATGGGAAACCACACCTGGGACAAAAAGGAGATCTTTAATTTTATAGAGGATTATCCGCTACTCCGCCCCTTAAACTATCCAGAGGGTACTCCAGGAAAAGGTTTAATCAGATTGAAGATTAAAGATGTTACAGTAACGGTAGTTAATCTTATGGGTAGGATTTATGTGGAGTGTCTTGATAATCCTTTTAGGGTTTTTGATGCCGTTCACTCTCGATTTCCTGAAGACCTTTTTATCGTGGATTTTCACGCAGAAGCAACATCTGAAAAGCAGGCGTTTGGTTATTATGTTGATGGAAGGGCCTGTGCCGTTTTAGGAACTCATACTCATGTGCAGACTGCTGATTTAAGACTGCTGCCTGAAGGGACCCTTTACATAACCGATGCTGGAATGTGCGGTGCGGTAGATTCTGTTATAGGGATGGATTTAAAAGAGAGCATTGATAGGTTTATTAAACAACTTCCAGTCCGTTTTAAGGTACCTGATAAACCTTCAAAGATTCAGGTATGCGGTGTTTCTTTTAATGTAGATGTAGAAAGCAGAAAAGTAATTTCTTTTGAAAGGATACAAAAAATTTATATAAGAGGTGAGGATGGCAACTATTCTTGATGGAAAGGCACTTGCTGCAAAGATTAAAGAGGAATTGAAGGAAGAGGTGTCTGTTTTAAAAGGAAGGGTTGGTCGTGCACCAACTTTAGCTGTGGTACTTATTGGTGATGATCCGGCAAGCCAGATTTATGTAAGGAATAAAGAGAGAACCTGTGAGGAGATAGGTGTAACATCTATAGGTATAAGGAAACCTGCTTCAATTTCTCAAAAAGAGCTTGAGGAGATAGTGAAAACTTTGAATGAACAGGAGGATGTTGACGGAATTTTAGTTCAGCTTCCTCTCCCTGAACATCTTGATTCTCAGAGAATAATTAATCTTATTGACCCTGCTAAAGATGTTGATGGTTTTCATCCTGTAAACATGGGGAAAGTTGTTCTGGGGCTTTTTGATGAAGGACTTATGCCGTGCACTCCTTACGGTGTTATGAAGATATTTGAAGCTTACGGTATAGAGCTTGAAGGAAAGAATGTTGTTATGGTTGGTCACAGTAATATTGTAGGGAAACCTCTTGCAAATATGATGATAAATAAAAATGCTACTGTATCTGTCTGCCATGTATATACAAAAGATTTGAAAAGTTACACGATGAATGCTGATATTCTCTGTGTTGCAACAGGGGTTCCGCACCTTATAAAGTCTGATATGATAAAGGAAGGCGCTGTAGTTATTGATATCGGTATAAGCAGAGTCAACGGAAAAATTGTAGGTGATGTTGATTTTGAGAATGTGAAAGAAAAAGTTTCTGCAATTACACCTGTTCCAGGTGGTGTTGGTCCCATGACAATAGCCATGTTGATGTATAATACAGTTAAAGCGTTTAAATTAAGAGAGGGAATTTGAAAAATATACCCTATATTCATGTTGAGCTTTGCACCGGTTGTGGCATTTGTGTTGATGTTTGTCCTGTGGATGTTTTCGAAATGAGCGATGTAGGAAAGGCAGTTGTTGAGTATCCTGATAGGTGTATGGCGTGTCGGATATGTGAAGAGAACTGTCCCACCGATGCAATAGAGATTAAAGTTCTTGAATGACTGAATGACTATTTCCCTCCGGTGTGTTAAATTTAATTTTAGAATTTTTCGGAGGATAGGTTAATGACGTTTAAACAGCTTCTTTATTCCATTTTTATTGCGGCTATTGTAATAGCTGTTTCTCTCTTTGCACTTTCAAACTTTCAGGACGTTAATGTTGTGATTCCTTTTGTCGGTGCCTACAAAACAAAGTTATTCATGCTGATAATTATTTCATATATAGCCGGATTTCTAACTGCAGCTTTCCTATCTCTTTTAGCAAGGCTTTTTTCTATTTCTTTCAGGAGAGGGAAAAAGGGTGAGAATAGATCAGTTTCTGAAACTTTCAAGGATAATAAAGAGGAGAAGTCAGGCGAAGATACTGTGTGATGAAGGTGTTGTAAGGATAAACGGTAGCGTTGTTAAAGCTTCAAAAGATGTAAAAGAGGGGGATGTCGTAGAAATAGATACTGTTAATAGGTACTTAAAATTTAGAATAAATGCTGTTCCTGCCGGAAAAAACGTTTCCAAAAAGATGGCACGTGAATTAATAACAATAATTGAAGATAAGAAAAAATCTATATCAGATATTATTGACCTTATTTGAACCTTTCTCAGAGTGTTGTAAAATAAAGCGTCTTCTAAATACTTTTTGTTGTGGAGGTCTGTTAATGTTTCTTGAGAGAGTAGTTGATAATCTTGACAAGAAAGCAGATAGGGTGATTCTTATCGGCAAGAAAGACGGTAAGTATATCCCTTTAACATTTAAAGATCTTAAAAAGAGGATCTCTGTGATTCAGGATAACTTACCTGAATTAAATGAGGAGGATAGAGTTGTTATCTTTATGGAAAATTCGCCCTTATGGATTGCTTCGCTGTTTGCCATTATGTTTAAAGGAGGTATTGCTGTTCCTGCAGATTATCTACTTTCCGAGAAAGAGCTTTTCAATATATTCAGGGATTCTCAGCCCCGTTACATAATTACCTCTTCTGCCAATAAGGAAAAGGTAAGGGCGGCTGTCAGGAAGCTTGGTTATCACCCTTCGATTGTAATTGTTGATAATCTTTCCTTCGAGGAAGAAAAGCCTTTAACAGTTAAAATTCCAGACATTGAAGAAGTTGCCGTTATTCTTTACACATCAGGAACAACTGGAAATCCAAAGGGTGTGATGCTTACCTATAAAAATCTTAATCACAATATTGAAGGAATAGAAGATACTGGTGTTTTGAGGGATGATGACCGTTTTGCAGCAATTTTACCTTTTCATCATACATATCCGTTGCTTGTTACGGCACTGCTTCCTGTTGTTGAAGGTCTTCCGGTTGTTTTCATAGAGAAGTTGACACCTAACGATATTTTATCCACGATTAGAGACCAGAATGTAACTATAATGGTTGGTGTTCCGAAGTTATATCAGGTTATCTACCATAACATTATGGTTGAGATAGGTAAGCTTTCGGGACCCAAGAAAAAATTAGTTAATTCAGCTTTGAAATTATTCCGTAAAGTTGGTGTAAAGAAGCTTCAAAAAGCGGTATTTAAGGAAGTTCACAGAAAGATAGGTCCGTCTCTAAGGTTTATGATTTCGGGAGGTGCCAAGCTGAACGTTGAAGTTGCTAAAGGCTTGGAGGCCTTGGGCTTTAATCTTCTTGAAGGATACGGTCTTACGGAAACGTCTCCCCTTGTTTCTGTTAACAGGCCTGATAAGAAAAAAATAGGTTCTGCAGGTCCTCCGATTAAAGGTGTTGAGGTGAAAATAGTCAACGGTGAAATTGCCGTGAAGGGTGACAACGTTATGAAAGGTTACTATAACCGTCCTGAAGAGACGGAAGCGGTTATAAGAGATGGCTGGTTTTATACGGGGGATTTAGGCTTTATAGATGATGACGGTTTTATTCACATTACAGGTCGTGCGAAGGATGTAATTGTTCTTGATAACGGTAAAAATGTCTATCCTGAAGATATTGAGAATGAGGTTTTTAAAAGCAATTACATTCTTGAAGTTGGCGTTTTTGAGGACGGAGGTGTCATAAAGGCAATTATTCGTCCAGACTTTGAACTTTTGATAGAAGAGGGAATAGAAGACATTCATGAGTTTATAAAGCAGGAGATTAAAAAGACCACGAGACATCTTCAGTCTTATAAGAAGATAAAGGAATTTAAGATAACTGATAGGGAACTGCCGAGAACCAGAATAGGAAAGTTGAGGAGGTTTATGCTTCCTGACATGTATAAAGAGATTTAAGTGGTAGGACCGAGGGGTTTCGAACCCCTGACCTCCACCGCGTCAAGGTGGCGCTCTCCCTCTGAGCTACGGTCCTACATGACAATGCTAAAATATAGCCCCAATCTTTTCTGTTGCAAGTCTTTTTATTACTGTGCGTAACTGTGAAGTCCTGGCAGAATGAGATTTACACCGTAGTAGGTGAATATAACGCACAGGAATCCGATAATTGTAAAGTAAGCAAGGGGTTTTCCGGAAAGACCTTTGATATATCTTGCATGCAGGTATGCTGAATACACAAGCCACGTAATCAATGACCATGTCTCTTTTGGATCCCAGGACCAGTAACCGCCCCAGGCATATTTAGCCCATACGGCACCCAATATGATACCAATTGTCAGGAATACGAATCCAACAGCTGCGGATTGATACATGATATCTTCAAGCGTTTCAATTGAAGGAAGATATTTTGAATATTTGCTTTTGTTAAGCCATATGAGGAATAGCGTAAACAGTCCTGCTGCAACTACCGATATTGCCAAGAACATCAGTATGTTTGTTCTGTAGGCAGAATAGACAATGAAAAATACGGTGAAGACAGTTGTAAGAAATACAACAGCCCAGTCGGTTCTGTTTGCATCTTCCCTTTTTGCAAAATATGCGAATGCCACACCTGCACTAACTGCAAAACCGGCGTATCCGATAAAGGTTGTAACAACGTGGAAGAGCAACCAGTTGCTTTGGAGAGCAGGAACGAGCGGCTGGGCTTCTGGATTAAATCCTAAGATTTGTGTTGAAGCTTCCGCAATTACTGCTATGGGAAGAACAAACATCCCAAAGATTTTGTTCTTGTACTTCTTTTCAAAAATGAGGTAGATGATTACTATTGACCACCCAAAGAGCATCAGTGATTCGTACATGTTTGTGAAGGGTGCGTACTTGTAAAAGGCAAGCCAATCGCTTACCATATTTAGCTTTGCCTTTTCCATCCCTCTTACCACAAATGCAGCACCTTGAACTCCGACACCTAAAATTGAGAGGTAGGTAGCAATCTTGCCGGCTGTTTCCGATTTTGAAAATGCATAGATTGTGTAGAAAACAGAAGCGGCAAGAAAAATCACCATTCCAATGTTAAAGAGCTGGACAGAATTAATCATGGTTTTCCTCCTTAGGGGCTAAAATATTACAGTATGAAGACTTAAGAACCCCTAAGATTTTATCCATATCTTTTTCTAAAGACTCAAAGCCTTTATTTGTTCTTCCCGCGATTACGATGTTTACTTTGCCTTCTTTTACCTGCTTTATCCTTGCCAGGATTCTTTTATGAGGAATAAAGAAGGCAACGAACAGGCCTATTACCATTATCGTGCTTCCCACCCATACAACCCAGGTTCCCGGGTCGTAGGATACCTGGAGTCCGGTGTAATAAGCCATGTCAGCGCCACCTATCGCTACAAATTGTCCGGTTTGGGGAATTCTGTACCACTGACCTGACACCATTTTCGCCTGGGCTATGGTTTTACCTCTTTTGGTAATCAGATTGACAAATATAAAACGTCCATCCATCGCAACAGGTGATAGGTAGTATTTAGTTCCATCTTTCCCCTTTCCGATATAGAAAGGTTGCCCCAGTGCGTCTATAATGGGTTCTTCTTTAGCATTTTCTGTTTTTTTTCTAAAGAAATAGATTCTTCCTTTCCCGTAATTTGCCTGATAAAAATATATACCTCTGTACGACAACGGTGTATTGACCACGATCTTTTGTTTTTTTACTGTTTTACCTTTTTCTATTACTTCAAGGTCGCTTATGTAGGCTTTTGGCATTCCGGACGGATAAAAATCTATTGTGAATTTGTCACATTTGATGTCAAATGGAAGTTCTATAATTTTTCCGCTTCCAAATAGTGTTACAAGGTTGCTTTCAGAACCTTCGGCAAGGTTCATATATCCTCTATATCCAAAAATAGCGGTTAATAGACCACCTATAAGAACTATTAAAATACCTGCATGAACAATATAAACGCCGAATCTTGCAAAAACGTGTTTATCTGCGAACACGTATCTTGTATTTTCTTCATCTGAAGGAACCTTTTCAGGTTTATATCCCATCTGTTTAAGGATTGCAGTCAACTTTTCTGCTACTTCGTCAGGGTTGCTGGCTGAGAGAGTTAATCTGTGAACGAGTTTGTAAGCGTTTTCAGCTCCTTCTTTTAATTTCTTTTTCGGGTGTTTAGCAATCTTCCATATTTTAGGGAGACGTTCTATGGAACAGACTGTAAGGTTAATTGCAAGTAGAACAAGGAGCAGAATGTACCACCAGGAATGGTAAACGTCAGTAAACCCCAAAAATTTAAATATTTTGTAGGTTACCTCACCGTATTCTCTTAAATATTTGTCCGGGTTCTGTTGCTGTTCGACAATTGTTCCTATGATGGATGTTACGGCGAGGGAGAGCAGGATTATTATGGCAACCTTTACTGAACTGAAGAGTTTGTATAGCGATTTGAGCATTAAATCCTCCGCTGTCTGTATTCATCGCTAATGATTTTCAATTATCGGAAAATTGCCTAAGAGAATTTAACACTTTTTCGCCTTTCAAGTCAAATGCGTTTACCTTAATATCATCCATAAGGAGAGCTGTGAGGGGATCACTGATCCGTTTTTCTGTTGTGATGGCGGTAAGCATGCCGCTCCTCTTGTAGTCACTTTCAATGTTTAAAACTTTTGCCCCACCTATTGTTGCGGCTTTTAAAAGTTTTTTGATGTTGACTTTTCCTTCCGTTTTTATGTATGTTGTTTTTATCTCTGAAATCATCGATAGAGAGGTGTTGGAGCTGAGTCCATCCGTGCCCATTGCCAGTTTTTCGTAGTCTATCAAAAACTCAACGTCAGGAAAGCCCGTTTTGAGAAAAATGTTGCTTCTTGGACAGATTACAATGCCACACCCTTTTTCCATGAGTTTTCCTAACTCTTTTCTTGAGAGATTTGTACAGTGAACGGCAATAAGCAAAGGCGTGAGTACACCTATCTTTTCGAGGTACGTTATAATATTTTCTGCGTACACATTTTCAAACCGCTTTCTGCCTATTGTAGGGTATATGAGGGTTTCAAACAGGTTGGGTTCACCTCTTACAAATTTCTGTTCCTCTGCCGTTTCTCCTACGTGCATCTGGTAAAGAGTTCCATACTTTAAAGATTTTTTCACAACTTTTTTCATTGTTTCTACGGAAGTTGAATATACTGCATGAATGGATAGTGACGGTTCTGCATTTTCGTTGAAGAATTTTCCAAGGATTTCGTTAAAGACGATGCCGTTTTGAACGATGTTTCGTGAAACACCAAACGATGAAATGTCACCAAAAAAGCTCGTTCCCCATTTTTCTGAAAGTTCTATACCTCTATTTACCCCATTTTTTATCTCTTCTTTGTCAAGTTTCTGTCTGTTTGATATTATCCATAAAAGCCAATCAAAGAAAGACTCTATCTTTGAAGGCTCAAAATCCATAAGAGAGAATTCAAGATGTGTGTGCGCATTTACAAAAGATGGAATAATTATAGTATTTACAAGTTTTAATTTTTCGTGAAACTCACCTTCTGGTTCATATCTTAAAAAATCAATTTTACCGTTGTGAAATACAAGCCATCCGTCCTTTATGATGTTCATGTCAAAATCAATTATGTAATCAGCACCAAGAGCTTTTCTCACGGTGAGAAACCTTTTATAATTTTTTCTGCTTCATCTTTTGTCTTAATAAGCCCTAAAGCCTGGAATTCAAGCAATTTTTCCTTTATTTTACCTACAGCTTTCCCTTCGTTCAAGCCTTTTATTTCCATAATCTCTTTTCCTGAAAGAAGCGGTTTCAGGTTTTTTACCTTTAAGTGGAAATTTATTACTTTTTCATTTAAAAACCAGATGAATTCTTCTGAGATTTTTTCCATTTTTTCAGAAGTAGCTTTGAAATCGGCGATGCTGTGAACGGCAATTAGAGGTAGTAGATTACCTGCTTCTTTAATGAATCTGTACGTTGCCTTTTGGGTAAGTTTTCTTTTTTTAAAAAGTTGAAACAGAAAAAAAGGTATTAGATGTAATTTTATAATTTTTTTCACTGCGGAAGCGGTTTTTTTCCCAAATCCAAGGTATAAAAGTCTCTTTTCGGCCAATTCTCCACCTACTTTGTCGTGGTTGTAAAATGTTAAATAGCAGTTTTTTTTCTTTACTGTGATGGGTTTGCCTATGTCATGTAAAAGGGCGGTTAAAATTAGCAGTTCTCTTCCGGATAAGCTGCCTGAAAAACGAGCGTTTTCTATTTCTTTAACAATTTTTGGGTTTAGCGTTTCTGGCTTGTTTAAAATGGTGCAGATGTATTCAACTGTTTTCATTGTATGGGTTATTAAAGAGTACTGATGTAAGCCTGATGGTGGGATTTTCTCTTCTTCTGCCAGTTCTGGAAAGAGGATATAAAGGACATTAAGTTTTCTCATGTCTATAAAGGCTTTGTATGCTTCTTTTATTTTAGTGATTTTTATAAGTTCTTCTCTCACTCTTTCAACAGGTTCTCTTTCCAATAATTTGCCGTATTTGTACGTGCCGCTTATAAACCCTTCGGAGTATGAGAATCTGAATCTGTTTTTGATCCTTATCCCTCTCAGGATTCTGACAGGATCTTTCTGGAGAGAAGAAAAGGATACGGGTTTAAGTATTTTTGATGATATGTCTTTTAATCCGCCTAAGGGGTCAATGATTTTTTTATCTTTCAGACTGTAAGCGATGGCATTAATTGTAAAATCTCTTGATAGGAGATCTTCTTCAAGGGTTTTCTGAATTTCCGTTATGTCAATTCTGGTGTTGTCAAGATAAAGAGTAAATACAGGTTTTTCCTTAGTATAAAGGAAGCCTTTCTGTCCGGTTGATTTTTGTATGCAGTTAACGGTTTTATTAAGTGGAGATGAAACAACGATATCTATGTCTTTTAGTTCCTTTTCACCTAAAAGGGAATCTCTTACTGCACCGCCGACAACGTATCCATTCCTGATACAGGATAAGATTTCTTTAATCTTCTCTTCAACTCTATGGAGTTTTTCCATTTTCTCTCCACCTTTAGAGTAAGATGATATTATAAGCCTGAATCGTTATGGTAGAGAGGTTAAAGTTATGGTTCTTGTGGAAGTTAACAATTTGAAGAAAGTTTACGAAACTGAAAGTGATAGAGTAGAGGCACTAAAGGGTGTTAACCTTAAGTTAAATAAAGGTGAATTTGCCCTGATAATGGGAGCTTCAGGTTCGGGGAAAAGTACGCTTCTTCATATACTTGGAACTCTCGATAGACCCACTTTAGGAACTGTGCTTTATAGGGGTAAAGATCTATTTTCACTGGATGAGAGAGAGCTTGCACTTTTCAGGAATAGAAATTTGGGATTTGTATTTCAATTTCACTATTTGATAATGGAGTTTACCCTTATTGAGAATGTGATGGCTCCTCTTTTAATTGGTGGTGTAGATGTTGACGAGGCGAGGGAAAAGGCTGTTGAGATGTTGAAAATGGTCGGTTTGGGACATAGATTAACTCATAAACCGTTCGAGATATCTGGCGGTGAGCAACAGAGAACAGCAATTGCCCGTGCTCTTGTTAACTCTCCGGAACTTGTTCTTGCCGATGAACCTACTGGGAACCTTGATTCAAAAACTTCAGAATCTGTTCTTTCTCTTATGGCTGAACTTAACAGAGAAACTGGAACTACTTTTTTCATTGCCACCCATAATCATGAGCTGGAAAAATTTGCCGACAGAATATACTTTATAAAAGACGGTGTTATTAATATTTAAGAGAGGTGTATATGTTTGAGAAGTTTACAAAAAAAGCAAGACAAATTGTAATAAAAGCGAAGGAAGAGGCAGTCGTTTTAAGAACACCTTATCTTGGAACGGAACATTTACTCCTTGTTTTACTGAAAGAGGACGAAATTGTTAATCAGATAATCAGTAAGTATAACATTTCAAAGATTCGTATCCAGGAAATGGTAATTCATCAAATTCAACCTTCCCCGGAAGAGGTGGATGTTAATACCATTGCTTTTACTACAGAGGCAAGACGTGCTCTTGAACAGGCAGTTGAAGAGGCGAAAATACTTGGCCATGCTTATGTCGGACCGGAGCACATATTTATAGGTCTTGCAAAAGAAAGGCTTGGTCTTGCAGGTAGAATTTTAAGAAGTTACGGCCTTGATCATTATACGCTCCGTAGGGAGGTAACGGCCATACTTAAAGGTATTCTTGGCAGAGCAAAGACATCAAGAAAATCCAGCACACCTAATCTCGACAAGTACGGAAGAGATTTAACAAAACTTGCCGAGGAAGGAACTCTTGATCCTGTTATTGGTCGTGACAAAGAGATAGAGAGAGTAATTCACATTCTTGCGAGAAGACGTAAAAACAATCCTGTTTTGATAGGTGAACCAGGTGTTGGAAAAACGGCAATAGTTGAAGGATTGGCTATAAGAATAGCTGAAGGAGGTGTTCCGGAAAAGCTGAAGGATAAAAGAATCGTTTCTCTTGACATGGCTTCTCTTATTGCTGGAACCAAATACAGGGGACAGTTTGAAGAGCGCTTAAAGGCAGTTGTTAAGGAACTTGAAAACAATAAGGATGTAATTCTTTTCATCGATGAACTTCATACACTGGTTGGTGCTGGTGCTGCTGAAGGTTCTATGGATGCTTCAAACATTCTAAAGCCTTCCCTTTCAAGGGGCGAAATACAGGTTATAGGTGCTACTACTCTTGATGAATATAGAAAATACATAGAGAAAGACGGTGCACTGGAAAGAAGATTTCAGCCTGTTTTAGTTGAAGAGCCTTCAATGGAAGAGACGGTTGAGATTTTAAAAGGTTTGAAGCCGAAATTTGAAGAATTCCACAACGTGAAGATAACCGATGAGGCGATAGAAAGGGCTGTTAAGTTAGCAGTTCGTTACATAAATGATAGGAAACTTCCCGATAAGGCTATAGATATTATTGACGAAGCCGGTGCAAAAGCTCAGTTGAGAGTGGGAACAAAGCCTGCAGAAATAAAGAAAATAGAAGAGAAGTTGCAGGCGATAAAAGCCCTCAAAGAGGAAGCTCTTGCAATGGCTGAGTATGAGAAGGCTCACGAGTACAAGCAGGAGGAGATGAAGTTAACTGCCGAGCTTGAAGAGTTAAATAAGAAATGGCTCGTTTCCCGTAAGAGTGAGAAGCCTGTAGTAGATGTTCTTGAAATAGAAGAGATTGTAGCACTCTGGACAGGTATCCCGGTTAATCAGATACATGAAGCTGAAAGGGAAAAACTACTAAGGCTTGAATCTGAGCTTCATAAAAGGGTGGTTGGTCAGGAAGAAGCTGTCAGTGCAGTTGCGCGAGCCATAAAACGTTCAAGACTCGGCATCAGGACTAACCTTAACAGGCCTATAGGTGCTTTCCTCTTCCTTGGACCGACAGGTGTTGGTAAGACAGAACTTGCTAAAACACTTGCAGAAGTTTTATTTGGTGATGAGAAAGCGATGGTTAGAATTGATATGTCTGAATATATGGAGAAGCACACTGTTTCAAGACTTATAGGTGCGCCTCCGGGATATGTTGGTTATGAAGAGGGTGGTCAGCTTACAGAGATTGTAAGGAGGAAGCCGTACAGCGTTATTCTCCTTGACGAGATAGAAAAAGCCCATCCAGACGTTCTTAACATACTGCTCCAGATAATGGAAGACGGTCGATTGACGGACGGTCTTGGTAGAACAGTTTCTTTCACAAATACGATACTTATAATGACTTCAAACCTTGGTGCAAAGCACCTTGTTTCCGCTCAAAAAGGTCTTGGCTTTGATACAGGCACAGAAGAAGATATGGAAAGAAAGGCTTTTGAGAGAATGAAATCTTTTGTTATGGACGAAGTGAAGAGATACTTTAAACCTGAGTTTATAAACAGGCTTGATGAGATAGTTGTTTTCCATCCTCTTACAAGGGAAGATGTTAAAGAGATTGTCAGGAAGCAGGTTGATAGGCTCAATGAAGAGTTGAAAGAGAGGAATCTAAAAGTTCATGTTACCAATAAGTTTGTAAATTACATCGTTGATAGGGAGTTCCGTAAAGAGTATGGGGCAAGAACCATAAGAAGAGCTATTCAATCTTTAATAGAGGACAGGTTAACAGACGAAATTCTTTCTGGAAGGTTCCTTGAAGGTGGTGAAGTGGTATTTGATGTAACACCTAAAGGAAAGATAAGTGTGAGAGAGAAGAAGAAGAGAGCAACAGCACAGATAAGGTGATTTTATGAGGTTATTGAACTTCCTGCTGTTGATTTTTCTTTCTCTTGTTTTTACCTCATGTGGCGGTTCTCCAGATTCTGCCGTTTATCTTTTTGCTGAAGGGTTTGTTGTTGGAATTCCACCGGGTGGAAATGATTTCTACGGTGTAAATGGAACCGTTGTTTGGGTGGAACTTGGTAGTGTATGATATTTCGTGTAAGCTTGAAGAAATAGGTAAAAACCTCATTAAAGAAGTAATAAAGCAAGCCTTAGAGTCAATCATGACAGCAGAAAGAAAAATGTTTCTTAAAGAACACAGAAGAACAAAGAGCGGCTTCTACATAAGAAACTTTAATACTGTTCTTGAATTGAAAATTTAAAAACCTGAAAATCCCAAGAGATAGGGGAGCAGTATAATCTTCTATCTTACATAATGTCGGATTTGATGTTTAGCTTTAGTAGGTCTGCTTTTTCTGTAGAATATTTTGCGATAGCCTGCAAAATACATCTGAGGAGTTTTTTAAGGTAGTGTGTTTACACTGTTGCTGTAATGTTAAAATTTAAGATAATTCCTGCGTGTTATTACGGAGAGGCTATGAGAAGATTTAAAGTTGATGGTATAAAGGGTAATGTTGCCTATTTGAGGGGTCAGGAAGCAAGGCATGTTTTGAAGGTTTTGAGGCTTCGTCCTGGTGACGAGATTGTTATCTTTGACGGGAGCGGTAAAGAATATCTTGCTGTTATAGAGGCTTCATCTACTCAGTCAGTGCGGCTTAAAGTTCTTGAAGAGATAACCATAAACAGGGAAAGTCCTTTAAAAACAAAGCTTTTTATGGGGCTTACAAACAGACTTCAAAAGTTTGAGCTTGCACTTCAAAAAGCGACGGAGCTTGGTGTTACGGAAATTGTTCCTGTGATATGTCAGCGTTCTGCTTTTGGTGAGAAAGTTAAAGATTGGAGCGGGAAATTGAGGCGCTGGAATGAGATTGTTTTAAATGCTTCAAAACAGTGTGGACGGGCTGTTATTCCACCTGTTAAAGAACCTGTTAAGCTTCGTGATGTTGAAGATAATTCTGATTTAAGGTTTGTTCTCTGGGAAAGAGGTGGAAGAAGTTTTGAGAGTTTTTCCGATGTGACTGCAACTTCTGTTTCCCTTGTCGTAGGTCCTGAAGGAGGACTTGACGAAAAAGAGGTTGACTTTTTAAAAGATAAAGGTTTTCACGTTATTCACCTTGGAAAGAGAATACTCAGGGCGGAAACAGCTGCTATTGTAGGACTTGCTCTTGTTCAGTATATATGGGGAGACCTTAAGTAGGTATGAAGAATCAGGAGGTTTTGAATTTAAATTTTAACGGTAGAAAAGTAGTGGTTGTTTATGGTGATATTACAGAGGAGAGAGTTGATGCTGTTGTAAATCCTGCCAATTCCTCTTTGAAGCACGGTGGTGGAGTTGCAGGAGCTATCGTCAGAAAGGGTGGAAAGATTATTCAGGAGGAAAGCAACAGAATAGGCTATCTTCCAGTTGGAAAAGCGGTTGCTACAACGGCTGGAAATCTTCCTTGCCGCTTTGTTATCCATACTGTTGGTCCTATCTGGGGTGAGGGTAATGAGGAGCAGAAGTTAAGGAGTGCTGTCAGGTCTGTTCTTGATCTTGCTTCGGATTTGGGTCTTTCGTCAATCTCTATTCCCGCCATAAGCACGGGGATCTTTGGATATCCAAAGAGGGAAGGCGTTTCTGTCATAGTTGATGAGGTTTTCAGATGGCTTTCTGATAATCCTCTTGCGCCTTTGAAAGAGATAAGATTTATTTCAATAGATAGAGAAACGATAAATCTGTTTGAAGAAGCAGTTACAGATAGAAAAATTTAGTTTAAAATAACCTCTAAATTAAAATCTGGAGAGTTAACCATGCCGAACTTTCAGTTTGCACGTATTGATAGGCTTCCCCCTTATGTTTTTGCTGTTGTTAACGATTTAAAGACGAAGTTAAGGCGAGCGGGGGAAGATATTGTTGACCTTGGTATGGGCAATCCTGATCTTCCCACACCAAAACATATTGTTGATAAATTGTGTGAAGCTGCAAGGAATCCACGTAACCATAGATATTCACAAACGAAAGGCCTCTTTAAATTGAGAGAGGCACTTGCCCTCTGGTACAAGAGAAAGTACGACGTTGAGCTTGACCCGGAAACTGAGGTTATAACGACTATCGGTTCAAAAGAAGGGCTTGCACATCTTGCACTGACCCTGGTCAATCCTGGCGATGTTGTCATGGTGCCGACTCCTGCCTATCCTATTCATCCTTACTCTTTCATTATTGCAGGTGGTGATGTTAGAAGCATTCCACTTCTTACTGATGACGGATTCGATGAAGATGCTTTTTTAGAGTCTATTATAAAAGCTTACAAGGAAAGCTGGCCAAGGCCAAAAGTTCTGCTTCTAAACTTTCCCCACAATCCGACGACAGCCTGCGTTGATATAAAGTTTTTTGAAAAAATTGTTGATTTTGCCAGGGAAAATAACCTTCTACTTATCCAGGATCTTGCCTATTCTGAAATCTCTTTTGATGGATATGTTCCGCCAAGTATTTTTCAAGTTAAAGGAGCAAAAGATGTTGCGGTAGAGTTCTATTCTCTTTCCAAAACTTACTCTATGGCAGGCTGGAGGGTCGGCTTTGCCGCCGGTAATAAAGATGTTATACATGCCCTTTATAGAATGAAGAGTTACCTTGATTACGGGATGTTTCAGCCGATTCAGATTGCAGCTATTATTGCTCTTAAAGGCGATCAATCTTGTGTTGAAGAGTACAGAAAGATATATGAAAGGCGTAGAGATGTCCTTGTTAATGGTTTAAACCGTATAGGTTGGCACGTTGAAAAACCAAAGGCTACAATGTTTGTTTGGGCAAAAATTCCTGAAAAGTTTCGTTCTATGGGCTCTCTTGAGTTTTCAAAGATGCTTCTACTGGATGGAAAGGTTGCCGTGTCACCCGGTATCGGTTTTGGCGAGTATGGTGATGAGTATGTTAGGCTTGCTCTTGTTGAGAATGAACTGAGAATTAAGCAAGCTGTGAGAGGTATCAAGAGAGCCTTTGAAAAGTACGGACTCAGAAATATCAACGTTTAGGGGTAGAGTATGGATTCTGTTAAGGTTGGAGTGATTGGCTGTGGAACTGTTGGTTCCGGTGTGGTAAGGATACTTCTTGAAAATGGAGATATTATTGAGGAGAGAACCGGAAGGAAGATAGAGCTTTCTATGGTTGCAGATAGAGACGTTGAGAAGGTAAAAAAGCTTGGAGTTCCGGAGGAACTTGTTGTTAATGATGGTTTTGCAGTCGTTGAATCTGATGTTGATATAGTTGTTGAGCTTATCGGCGGCACCACCGTTGCAAAGGATATTGTTGAGGGCGCTTTAAAGACTGGAAAGCACGTTGTCAGTGCAAATAAAGCGCTGTTTGCTTCTTTCGGAAAGGAGCTTTTTTCTATTGCTGCTGAAAATGGCGTTTCGATACGGTTTGAGGCAAGTGTAGGTGGGGGTATTCCTGTTATAAAGGCACTTAACGAAGGTCTGATTGCAAATAGAATAGAAAAAATCCTTGGAATTATAAATGGAACAGCAAACTTTATCCTTACAGAGATGACCACAAAGGGAATTTCTTTTGAGGAGGCATTGAGAGTTGCCGGTGATAAAGGATATGCGGAGGCTGATCCTTCTCTTGATGTTGATGGCATAGATGCAGCACATAAGATAGCAATTCTTGCCTCCATAGCTTACGGTGGCTGGGTGACGATAGATGATGTTTATGTTAAAGGTATAAGGGATATAACCCCTCTTGATATAGATTTTGCTCATGAGTTTGGGTACAGGATAAAGCTCCTTGCAGTTGCAAAACCGGACAATGGAAAAGTTGAAGTCAGGGTGCATCCGGCCATGCTTCCGGAGAATCACATTCTTTCGTCGGTTGATGGTGTTTTTAATGCCTGTTTAATAGAAGGAGATTTTGTTGGTCCAACTCTCTATTACGGCATGGGTGCCGGTCAAAAGCCTACCGCAAGTGCCGTTGTTGCGGATATTGCTGACATAGCCTGTGGTAGGGGAAGCAGTATTCCCGTTTCACTTTTAAAGAAAGATGCAAAAATACCTGTTAAAAGGCCCGGTGAGTTTGTTTCAAGTTTTTACTTGAGGTTTACGGCTGTTGATAAACCGGGTGTTCTTGCAAAGATTTCAAGCATTTTGGGGAAATTTAACATAAGTATAAAGATGGCTCTGCAAAAGAGTATAGAGTTTAATGGTGGTGTTCCCGTTGTTATGACCACTCACGAGGCCTCTTTTGAAACGGTGAAGGCGGCAATTTCTGAGATTGATGAGCTTGATGTTATAGTGAAGCCAACATTCTTGTGTATGATAGAAGAGTAAATTCGATGAAAGTTTACGAGATATTTCCTTCCGTTCAGGGTGAGGGAGCCGATGTCGGGCTTGTTGCCTCTTTTGTTCGCTTTGCCGGTTGTCCTTTAAATTGTCGTTACTGTGATACGCGGGAAGCTCGTGTTTTGAGGGAGGAAGTTTCCGCTGAAGAGATAATTAGAAGACTTAAAAGCATAGGTATTCCTGAAATTGTGGTTACCGGTGGAGAGCCTCTCGCACAGAAGGGAATAGCTGATTTCCTGTTTAAACTCTCTTCTGCAGAATGGGTCAGGAAAATTTTTGTTGAGACCAGCGGTGTGTTTTTTAAGTCCGACATATTTGCTCGAAAGGTTTATGTGAACATTTCACCAAAACCGCCGTCCATGGGTTTAACCTTTTCTCTAAAGTCTGTTGAAAGTTTCATTTCAGATTTTGCCGACAGGGTGCAGATTAAATTTTTGGTTCTCACCGAAGAGGATTTATCCTGGTCTCTTAAGTTTATACGAAAGCATAGAAACTTTTTCTTAGAAAAAGGTATTGTATTTCAACCGATAGAACTTCCCTGTGAAGAGTATGCTGTTACGGTTAAAAGAGTGATAGAGCTTATAATGAGAGAAAAATTCCTGATTTCAGAGTTTAACGTTAAGGTTGTTCCTCAGATTCACAAGCTGGTGGGAATAAAATGAGATGTGGTCTTTTTCTTTATAACTTTCTTTACAGTTTTTCTCTTCCAGTTCTTTTAACAGCAGCTAAAATTATTTCTAAAAAGAGGGGCGGTTTTTCTGTTAAGAGACGTTTTTCTTCTTTCCCGTCTAACATTGATGGCAGGGATACCTGGATTCACTGTGCAAGTATCGGTGAGGTCAATTCGGCAAGACCTCTTATAGAGCGATTGAGGGATAGGGCAGTTGTCACAACCTTTACCGATTATGGTGCAGATAGGGCTTCAAAGATTTTTCCGAATGTTCCTGTCCATGTGATTCCCCCGGACGTTAAGCCTTTTACAGACTATTTTGTTAAGCGACTTGGCGTGAAAAAGTTGCTAATTTATGAAACTGAAGTGTGGCCTTCCCTTTTAACTTCAGCCCTTGAACAGGGGGTAGAGATCTACTTTGTTAGCGGAAAGATAACGGAAAGAAGCTTTTCTCTCTATAAACGGTTTTCGTTTCTTTTAAGTGATATTTTCAGGTCTTCTGTTTTTCTTGCCAGAACGCAGGAAGATGCTGAAAAAGCACAGAAACTTGGATTTTTTGATGTTAAAGTTGTTGGAGATTTAAAATTTGATAGTGTAAGGGAGCCTGAGCCTGTTGAAGTCAGTATAGGAAGTCGGTATCCCATTGTTGTCTGGGGAAGTACACACGAAGGTGAGGAGGAGCTTGCAGGAGAGGTTCACAGGAAATTAAAAGAAATGTTTCCAGAGATTTTAACGGTTGTTGTGCCAAGACACATTGGAAGAGCTGAAAACCTTATACCGCTTCTTCCCGGAAGATCTGTTTTAAGGACACAGTCTGCTAAAGTACCGTCTGATGTGGACTTTTACATTGTGGATACCGTTGGAGAGCTTCCCGGTTTTTACAGTATTGCCGATGTTGCCGTTATAGGTGGAACATTTAATGAGAGGATTGGCGGGCACAATCCTTTAGAGCCTATGGTTTCCGCCATTCCTGTTATTGTAGGACCTTACTATTCCCACTTTCGCGATGTGATTTCAAAAGTTAAGGAATGTATTATCTTTGCATCTTCTGAAAATCTTTTTGATAAAATTAGCCTGTTGCTTAATAACGATGAGTTTAGGTATCGCATTGGCCTTTGTGGTAAAAAGCTTTTAGAAAGAGAAAAAGGCGTTACTGAAAGAATTTTGAAAGAGGTTTTTGCTTGAGGCTTGAGGAAATCAGAAGAAAGGTTTTTAAAAGAGAAAAAGGATGGATTTTACTGTATCCTGTTTTCTATATCCTGTCCAGGATTTACTGTTTTATCTCTTCCGCAAGGGCAGATCTTTACCGGAACGGAATTTTAACAAAAGTCGTTCCACCAATTCCCGTTATATCTGTTGGAAACATAGTTGCCGGCGGTGCGGGAAAAACACCCCTCGTGGAGTTCATATACAGAATGCTTGAGGATATTGGCTTTTCCCCTGTAATTGTTATGAGGGGGTACGGCGGCAGCGAGAAGGGTCCTCTGTTTGCCTCTGAAAATGCCGATAGGTTTGGTGATGAAGCGGCAATCTTTGTTAGGAGAGGTTTTAGAGTAGTTGTCAGCAAGGATAGATTAAAAGGGATAGATTTTGCCGTCGAGAAAGGTGCCAATATTGCTGTTCTTGATGATGGATTTCAGCAGTTAAAAATAGAAGCCACTGTTAATATTGTTGTCGTTGATCCTTTTAATCCGTTCGGCGGCAATCACTGTCTTCCTCTTGGCACGTTGAGGGAACCGGTTTCGGCCCTTGAAAGGGCACACTGTTTTGTTCTTTCCCGGTCAAATCTTGCTTCCGTTGAAAAGGTGAACTCAATTGAGCTTTATTTAAAGACTTTTAGAAAACCTGTTTTCAGAGCCCATCAAATGTTCAAAAACTGGCTGGATGAGAATTTTTCAGAAGCATCACCGCCGCCAAAGGATATTAACGTTTTCTGCGGCATCGGAAATCCTGAGCAGTTTGTTGAAATGCTTAAAGTCGAAGGATTTGATGTTGAAAGAGTCTTTGCTTTTCCTGACCATCATGTTTATACCAATGATGATATTGAAAAATTACGTAAATATCCTAACCTTGTTACGACGGAAAAGGATGCTGTAAAGCTAAAGGGAAGGTTGCCTTTCAAGTTTCCCGTCTTAAATGTTGAGGTTTTCGGGCTTAAGGAGTTTATCGTTAACAGGATTAAGAACGTTGAAAAGCATGAGGAAAAGGATGAACAAAAAGCTTTCTTACCGGATGGAGTATCTGCTTCTCAGATTGCTGAAGGAAAAGTTTTTAAGGAAATTTTCCCGTGATAGAGCTTTAAGCATTGCAGATTCTTTGGCTTCTTTTTTCTATTCTTATCCCCGCGTCAAAAAGGTTTCAGAGGAGAATCTCAGGTTCGTGGGAATGCCAGTTTCTGTTGGGAAGGAAGCTTTTAAAACCTTCGTAAAGTGCAGCGTTGACTTTTTCCGTTCTGAAAACTATTCGTTTAAGTTTCTTGATTCTATCCTTTCTTTGAGAAAGGAGAGCACCATCTCTATGGATGAACTTATCGCCCTTGATGGTGGAATACTTCTTACCGCCCATATTGGCAATTGGGAGCTTCTTGGTGGCTGGTTTTCCCACGTTAGCAGGGGAAGATTGTCAGTCGTTGCCAAGCCTTTAAAAAACCTTTATGTGAATGAAATGGTAAACACCATAAGAAACCACTGGAACATAAAGGTTATTCCTACTGGAAATGTCATTGAAATAATAAAGGATTTAAAAAGGAAGCGCTTTATAGGTATTTTGCTTGACCAACGTCCAAAGGAAAAGGACGGTGTGCTTGTTAGGTTTTTAGGGAGAGACACCTTTGTTAATAAAGGTGCAGCTGTTTTAAGCGTTAAAACCGGTAAGCCTGTAATTCCAGCCTTTTGCTATATGGAGCCGAATAACAGTTATACGTTTGAGGTACATAAACCTATTTATCCAGAAGGTAGAAGTGTTAAGGAGCTTACGAAAGTTTATTCGGATTGGATAGAGATGGCGGTTAAAAAGAGGCCGGAGCAGTGGTTCTGGAGCCATAGAAGATGGAGCAATTCGCCGGAGTTTAAAAAATGGAAAGAGAAAAACCTCTGATTGTTATAACGGGACCGACCGCTGCAGGAAAGACCGATTTCTCTATAAAGCTTGCAAAGGCTATTGGTGGAGAGATAATCAGTGCCGATTCTATGCAGGTTTACAGAGAGCTTGATATCGGGACGGATAAGATTTCAAGGGACAAGATGGATGGCATTCCCCATTACCTTATAGATGTTCTCCGCCCCGATGAGTATTTTTCTGTTGCGGACTTTGTGAGGGAGGCTGATAAGGCCATAAGGGAAATAAGGTCAAAGGGGAAGTTTCCGTTGATTGTTGGAGGCACTGGATTTTATATACGGGCGCTTCTTTTCGGTCTTTCACCTGTTCCTTCGGCAGATGAAAAGGTGAGAAAGAAGCTGAGTAAATTTTCAACGGAGGAACTTTACAGCCGTTTAAAGAAGATAGACCCTGAATATGCTTTAAAAATTCACAGCACCGACAGGAAGCGGATTGTAAGGGCTTTGGAGGTTTACGAACTTACAGGGAAACCCCTTTCATCGTTTAAACTTCCAGAAAAGCCTCGTTACGACTTTTACGGTTATTTTCTCTACCGTAACAGGGACGAACTTTACAGGCGGATAAATGACAGGGTTGATTCCCAGATTGAGAGGGGACTTATTGAAGAGGCTAAAAAGTTACTCTCTTATGGAAAAGATATAACTGCTTTTCAGGCTCTTGGCTATAAAGAGATGTTGCCCTATATTGAAGGAAAAGTTTCGCTTGAAGAAGCTGTCAGGAATCTTAAAAGGCGGACGCGGCAGTTTGCAAAGAGACAGTTTACCTGGTTTAAGAAAGAGAAAGGCTTTAAATGGATTAATCTTTCTGAAGTGCAGGAAGAAGAAGTAATTAATATCATAAAGAGTGATTTAAATAAGGGAGGCGCTTTATGAATGCCGTTAAGGTTCAGGATGCTTTTTTAAACAGGTTAAGGAAAGAGAGAATTCCGGTAAGTGTTTTCCTTGCCAGGGGAACGAGACTACAGGGTGTTATCACCTACTTTGATCAGTTTACCATTATTCTTGAAGAAGGGGACAGTCAGCAACTTGTTTATAAACATTCAATTGCAACGATAGTACCATCAAGACCCGTTAAAAATCTCTTTTAAGAAGGTGGGTGGATATAGAAAAGGTCATACTGCTTTCTGTTATCAGACACGGTGAACAGGCGGATATTGAAGAACTGTCCGGCCTTGTAGAGGCTTTAGGCTACAGGGTTGTAGATTCTGTTGTCCAGCGCCGCCGGTCGTTTGATCCTTCTACCTACGCGGGAAAAGGGAAAATAGAGGAGTTAAAAAAGCTTGCAGAAGAAAAAGATGCCTCTCTTATCGTTGCTTACCACAACCTTTCACCTTCTCAGGTGAGAAACATAGAAAGAATTACCGGTTTAAAAGTTAGGGACAGGACCGAGATTATCCTTGATATTTTTGCCGAGAGGGCAAGGACCAAAGAGGCAAAGATTCAGGTTGAATTGGCAAAGTGCTACCATCAGCTTTCAAGGTTGAGAGGGAAAGGTAAGGAACTTTCAAGGCTCGGCGGTGGGATAGGGACAAGGGGACCTGGAGAAACGATATTGGAAACAGAGTCAAGAGCTATAAGGCAGAGGGTTCATTTCCTTAAAAGGGAGATAGAAAAATACTCAAAGAGGCGTTCTCTCTTTACCGAAAGGCGGAAAAGGAGTGGTCTTGTAACCGTTGCAGTAGCAGGCTATACGAATGTTGGAAAATCAACTCTTGTTAGAAGACTTACAGGGGAAGAGGTATTTATAAAAGATATTCCTTTTGCTACGCTTGATACGAGAACAGGCAGGATTTTCCTTAAAAGTATAAATAAAAAGGTTCTTATCACAGATACTGTTGGATTTATAAAGGATATTCCCCACGAGTTGATAGCTTCTTTCAAGGCCACTCTTCAGGAAGTGACAAACTCAAACATTGTTGTGGTTGTTTACGATATCACCTCTTCCAATCTTGAAAGTGAGTCAGATGCAGTTGAAAACATACTGAAAGAGATAGGAGCATCTGAAAAACCAAGAATAACAGTTTTTAACAAGATAGACCTTGTTGAAGGTGATGAAGAAACGTTCAGATTGATAGTTGCTGGAAGGGTAAAAAGGTGTGAAAACCCCGTTTTTCTATCTGCAAAGACGGGAGAGGGTGTTGGCCGTTTTCTTAAAAAGATAGAAGAGATGATTAAAAATCTATCCTTTTAAAAGTTCGTTCCACTCTTTTCTTAGAGAGTCTCTTATGTCCATGTAGTCTTTACCTTCTCTGTAAGCCTCTTCTATCTTTTTTGAAAATACCTTTTCATAGAACTCTTTTCCCATTCTTTCCACAATCTTTTCATCAAATTCGGCAGGTGATGCCATCTTCCGCCACCATGGTGTACCTTCATGTTTCTTTATGTATTCTCTTGTTGCTCCTCTGTACTTTGTCCTGTGTCCGTAAAATTTTCTCGCTGCTACCACTTCTGCAACGGCAAGACCGTAAGCTTTTGCATCTTCAGGATCAAGTTTCAACTCCTTGATGCCTTTAATCCTGTTCCACTCTGCAAATATGTCGAACCTTCTTATGGGTGCTTTTGGCTTTATCGTTGTTTCCATGGCCTTTCCTCCAGCATTTCTTGTTTAAAATAAATATAGTGAAAAAACGGTTCTTCCTGCACTTTTTCCTTGTGAAGTTTTTACAAATTTTTTACAATTAGAGTGCGCTTATTTTATTGAGAACGGGAGGTTTTTTAATGTTCAAAGGTGGTATGGGTAACATGGGTAATCTTATGAAGATGGCCAGGCAGCTGCAGAAGCAGGCTGAAAAGATGAAGAAAGAGATTGAGGAGATGGAGTTTAAGGGCAGCGCTGGTGGTGTTGTTGAAGTTACTGTTAAAGGCACCGGAAGGCTTGTTAGTGTTGAAATTTCGCCTGAAGTTGTTAAAGATGGTGATGTTGAGATGCTTGGGGATATGATTGTTGTTGCTGCAAATCAAGCTATTGATAAGGCCAACGAAACGATGGAAAAAGAGATGAAGAAAATTACAGGCGGCCTTGGAATAGATCTTGGAGGTCTGTTTTGATATATCCTGAAACTCTCGGGATAGTTGTTGAGTTTTTAGCTTCTGTTCCTGGAATAAGCGAAAGGGCTGCGGAAAGGGCAGTGCTTTCACTATCTAAGCTTCCAGAGAATGATAAACTTCGGATTGTTAATGCTTTAAAAGAATTAGACAGGTTGAAATCCTGTCGGGAGTGTGGCCTTCCCTCCATGACAGATTTATGTTCTATCTGTTCAGATGATGGCAGAAATAAGTCTGTTATCTGTGTTGTAGAACAGCCAAGGGATGCTGTTTCCATTGAGAAGCTTGGGGAATTTAAGGGTGTCTATCACGTTTTGGGTGGTGTTATTTCTCCCCTTGAAAATATCGGTCCTGACGATATCAGAATAAGGGAACTTTTCGGCAGGATAAAGAAACACAACGTTAAAGAGGTAATAATAGCTCTTAATCCTACCGTTGAAGGTGAAGCAACCGCGAAGTTTATAATAGATAGGCTTACCGGAAAAAATATTAAAATATATCGTATAGCTTATGGAATACCTTACGGTGGAACTATAGATATGGCTGATGAGCTTACGTTAAAACGTTCATTTGAGGATATGAAACTTATAACCGGAGGAGACGGATGATAGAAATCAGATGGCACGCCAGAGGTGGTCAGGGAGCGGTAACCGCTTCAAAAATCCTTGCAAGTTCTGCTATTAGAGAAGGTAAGTATGCCCAAAGTGCTCCAGATTACGGTGCTGAAAGGGCAGGTGCACCTTTAAGAAGTTTCAACAGAGTTTCTGAAAATCCAATCACGCTCCACTGTCTTGTTCTGCATCCAGACATTGTAGTGGTTGTTGACCCTACACTTTTAAAAACAGTTCCAATACTTGAAGGAACTTCTGAGGATGCAGTACTTGTTATAAATACCGATAAAACTCCTCAAGAAATAAGAAGCATGCTCAACATAGAGGGAAGAAAAATCTTCACTGTTAACGCAAGTGCAATTGCAATGGAAGAGTTTGGAAAGCCCTTCATGAACGTTCCCATGCTCGGGGCACTTGTTAAGGTCATTCAGAATCTCGTTTCTCTTGATAGTGTTAAAGAGGATATTAAAGCCACTTTTGGTAAAAAAGTCTCAAAGGAGCTTCTTGAGGCTAACCTCAGAGCCCTTGAGAGAGCTTACAAGGAGGTAAAAGGAGAATGAAAGGCTGGAAAGATTTAGAGATAGGTGCTCTTATAACAGAGCCTGGAAACAGTGCTGAGTATAAAACAGGCGAATGGCGTGCCTGGAGACCGGTTTTCAACAGAGAAAACTGTATAGACTGTATGATTTGTTGGGTTTTCTGTCCAGATAGCTCAATTATTGTTAAAGATAAGAAGGTGGTTGGTATAGATTATGACCACTGCAAAGGTTGTGGTATTTGTGCTCATGAGTGCCCTAAGAGCAAGGGAGATGATGAGTCTAAGAAGGCGCTTGTAATGAAACCGGAATATCTGTTTCGTGAGGAGGACTAATTATGGCGGTTACGATAATTGAAGAGAGAAAAGTTGTTCCCTATTCAGGTAACATGGCGGCAGCTGAAGCTTTAAGGCAGATAAACCCTGATGTTGTTGCAGCGTATCCTATTACACCTCAGACTGAGATGATGCACTTTTTTGCAGACTTTGTGGCAAATGGCCTTGTAGATACTGAATTTATTACGGTTGAAAGTGAACACAGTGCCCTTTCTGCGGTTGTTGGTGCAGCAGCAGCTGGTGCCAGAGCTATGACTGCAACGGCAGGTCCCGGCCTTGCGCTTATGTGGGAAATTTTAGGGGTTGCTTCAGGAATGAGACTTCCTGCGGTTATTGCCCTTGTAAATAGGGCTCTCTCCTCGCCTATTAACATCCACGGTGACCATTCTGATATGATGGGTGCAAGGGACCAGGGATGGATTATCCTTGTTTCTGAAAATGCTGAAGAAGAGTACGACAACCTTATTCAGGCCGTTAAGATTGCCGAAGATAAGAGAGTCAGACTGCCTGTTATGGTTGGTATGGACGGGTTTATCATTTCTCATTCTATAGAGGGTGTTTCCCTTCTTAAAGACGAAGAGGTGAGAGAGTTTGTTGGTACTCAGAGCATGTTCCATTCATTACTTGATGTTGAACATCCGACAACTCATGGTGCTATTGCTATGTCCGATTCCTACATGGAATTTAAGCGTCAGCAGAGAGAAGCCATGATGAATGCCTACAAAGTAATCAGAGAGGTTGGAGAAGAGTTTGCCGCACTCAGAGGCAAAAAGTACGAACACATTGAAGCATACAAGACAGAAGATGCTGAGTATATTCTTATAGTAATGGGTTCTGCAGCGGGTACTGCTAAGTACGTCGTTGACAGAATGAGAGAGAAAGGTGAAAAGGTAGGAATTATAAAAATCAGAACCTTCAGGCCCTTTCCTTATTATGATCTTGCTGATGCAATTGTAGCTTCAAACGCAAAGGCTATTGGTGTTATGGATAGAGCAGAAACCTTTGGCGGATACAGCGG
>NZ_JALVIW010000072.1:0-26921 GCF_027028515.1 Desulfurobacterium sp.
GCTAAAAACTCTTGGAATAGAGTCGTTGTCACTTCTTGATTTTGAAGTTACTGAAGCACCTGAAACGGGTAGTACCTTTCTTGAAAATGTCTATCAAAAATCCTCTTTCTACGCTGAGAGGTTAAATATGCCCGTGTTGTCCGATGATTCCGGCCTTGTTGTTGATGCTCTGGGGGGACTTCCAGGCGTTCACTCGTCCCGCTTTGCAGGTGAAGGTGCCACTGATGAAGAGAATTTGAAAAAGCTTGTTGAACTTTTAAAGCACAAGGGGCTTTTTGAATCTCCGGCTTCTTTTGTCTGTTTTATGATGGTTACGTTTCCTGACGGTAAAGGATTCTGGAGTGAGGGCGTTCTTAAGGGAAAAGTCGTAACAGAGCCAAAAGGTAATGAAGGCTTTGGATATGACCCTATCTTTATACCTGAAGGTGATAACAGAACGCTTGCTGAGTATTCTATGATAGAAAAAAACAGAATAAGCCATAGAGGAAAGGCTCTTGAGAAGATAGTTAACCTTTTGAAGGAGAAATTAAAATGATGATGTTTAAGGATTTAATTCACTTTCTCATACAGTTTCTCACATGGTTCATTGTAATAGGTGCAGTTTTTACCTGGATACCTCCGGCCAACAGGCCCCGTTTTGCAGACTGGATAATTGCTGTTACCGACGATTTGCTGGAACCTCTTAGAAAGATTATTCCTCCCCTTGGTGGAATAGACATTACGCCGCTAATTGCTATAATGATTTTGCAGATGATAGACAATTTCATAATAAGGGGTTTTTGACATGGACATTAAATTGAAATTTAATCCAAAAGACATAAGAACCAAGCAGTTTTCTAAAAAAGTTTTTGGTTATAATCCTGATGAGGTTGATGCTTTTCTAATAGAATTATCTAACGAATTTCAAAATTTGCTTAATAAAATTGAACAGATTAGGAGTCAAACACCTGAAAGCAAAATGAAAGAACTTGTTAGAAAAACTAAAAAGAAGATAGAAAAGATAGTGGAAGAGAGTAAAAAAGAAAAAAGGCAACTTGAAGAGGAAAAACGTCGGATTGAGAATGAAATAGAGCAGTTAAGAATTGTTCAGAGGAAAATGGCTAATAAATTGAAATTAACAATAATAGAGATGACAAGAATTTTAGAGGAGATTAAACCTGATGATAAACCTAAAAAAGGGAAAGAATTTCATTCAGGTGGAGGTGAAAGTTCAACCCAAAGGGAGACAGAACGCAATAGTAAAAGTGGAAAACGGGAAGTTGAAGATAAAGGTGACGGCACCGCCTGAAGGCGGTAAGGCAAACGACGCTGTTAGAAGGCTTTTCTCAAAAAATTTAAAAGTTTCAGTTTCATCTGTTGAAATAGTAAAAGGACAGACCTCAAGGGATAAAATTGTGGCAATTTTTACCGAAAATCCTGATAAAGTTGAGAAAAAACTGCTCCAATTGGTATCAGATTTGAAAAGTTAGTTGTAAACTCTTGACAGGAAAAAAAAGAAATAGTATTTTCATTTTAAAGATAGTTTTTAACTATTAATCCTTAATGGAGGGAGCGGTATGACAAAAAGCGAGCTTGTAAGTGCAATTGCCGAGAAGGCAGGTCTCAGAAAAAAAGATGCTGAAGCAGCTCTCAACGCGTTTCTTGAGGTGGTAACAGAAACCCTCAAGAAAGGGGACAAGGTGGAGATTAGAGGTTTTGGTACTTTCCTTATGAAGGAAAGGGCTGCAAGGGTTGCAAGGAATCCTAAAACAGGAAAAGAGGTTAAAGTTCCTCCAAAAGTTGTTCCTGACTTCAAACCTGGAAAAGACCTCAAGGAAGCTACAGAAAAAATTCTTAAGAAAAAGTAATTTTAAGGGGGCTTTAGCCCCCTTTCTCTATCAGTGATGCTGCTTCTTGGAAGAAGTCTCTGTCTTTTAGGCCAGGGTGAGGAATCGTTAGTTTTGTTGTATTAATTTTCACCATTTCATAAAGTAAAATATCTATGTCTATCACCCTTGGTCCCCAACGGTAGGTGGGATATCTTCCAACTTTTTTCTCGAGCTTCTTAAGAATATTTAAGAGTAGAAATGGTGGATGTTCTGTTTCTATCAGGACACCAACGTTAAGAAAGTAAGGTTGTCTTGTTACGCCAAAAGGTGCCGTTTCTGTAATCTCTGTTGTTTTGACTATTTTACCGGCGTACTTTTCTATACCTGAGATAGCTCTTTCTATGTTCTCTCTTCTATTTCCAAGGTTTGTTCCTATGCAGAGGACTACTTTAGCCATCTGCTTCCTCTTTTAATATTGATAGTAGAAGCTTGAGAGCTTTTTTCGCTGCTTTTTTCCTTATCTTATTTCGCCTCTTCACGGGATCCGGATGGCTATCTTTAAATATAAAGCGGTAAACTTCAGTTCTGTTTTTTACCGATACGCCTATGTAGACTAATCCAACAGGTTTTTCAGGTGTTCCGCCAGTAGGTCCCGCTATTCCTGTGGTTGACACGGCACATTCCGTTCCCATTAGTTTTTTTACACCTTCAACCATTTCCCTTGCCGTTTCTTCACTTACTGCACCGTACTTTAAAAGTGTTTCGGCAGATACATTTAAAACTTTCATTTTTATACTGTTATCGTAGGATACGACGCCACCCATAAAGTATTCAGAACTTCCAGGAACATTTACGATTCTTGCTGCAATCAGTCCTCCAGTACAGCTTTCTGCAGTTGATAGTTTAAGTTTTTTCTCAGTAAGTATCTCTTTTAATCTAAACTCTACGCTCATTCTCCCTCCCGAAAATAAAATTAATGATATACTATCAATATAATATCTCTCTGGGGTGTCGTTATGATAAGAGTCGTAATTATATTACTTTTAGTCGTTATCATTCTTTACACCATTTCTACTTACAACCGCTTTCAGTCACTTAAGAACGGTGCAGAAGCAACGTTAGGGCAGATTAAGGTTGCCCTTAAAAAGAGATTAGATATGATTTCTCAACTTGTTAATACTGTTAAAAGCCATGCTAAATTTGAAAAAGAAACGTTTGAAAAGGTTGCAGCTTTGAGGAGTGGAGTAACCAGGGCTGAGACGCCTGAAGAACTTTCGGAGATAGAAAGAGAGACAAGGAGAATAATGGGAGCAATAAACGTTGCTGTTGAAAGTTACCCAGAACTTAAAACATCAACGATTGTTCTCGAGCTTACGCAGGCCATTCAGGACATAGAGAATGAAATTGCCCGCCACAGGTACACTTACAACAATATAGCTCAGGAGATGAATACAAAAATTGATATGTTTCCTTCCAATCTTGTTGCCTCTATGTTTGGATTTAGAAAGCTCTCTTATCTGGAATTTGGTAAAGAGATAAATAAGACACCTGACACTACGTGGTAATGTGATGACTGAAAAGAGGATTTTTACTGCTGCCGTAATAGTTTCTCTCATCCTTGTTTTCGTGGCTTTTTACGACTTCAGGCTCTTGTTTTCTTCGCTCCTTGCTGACTATACGGCTGTTATTACGCTTAATGATACTGTTTCTTTACAGGAAAATTTTGATTTCAGGGTAAAAAAAGATAATAAGTACTCCATGCTTTTTAGAAACTGGAAAGTTCCTCTTACGTTTAAAAATGAAAATTTTAACAATCCTCATATTACTGTGGAATCTTTAAACGCATCTTATCCATGGTACGTTGTTGATTATGCCCATAGGGTTTACCTTCAAACGCCCGATAGAGCTCTTGCTGCTATTTGTAAATCAAAGGCTTTTAATAATGAGATTGGTATAGTTAGAGGTGTGAATGGTGGATTTCTTAAAAGATTTAACAGAGGAATCTATACTCTTTCAGCTTTTTATTCTCTGTATCCACCAATTGAAACAGATGGTAATTTGTCGCATCTGAATATAAAACTTGCCGATTCTCACGTTTTCTATCCTGAGGTGAAAATTATTTTAAAGGATCCGAAATCTTTGATTAAAAAGTTGTACGTTCACATGGTAGATTATTCTGTAAAGGTAGTGCATTCCGGGTATGTTATAACCGGGAAAGCACCTGACGATTCTCTCGTTGAGCTTGAAATGGTTTTAAAGAATCCTTCACCTTTCAAGGGATTTTACAGGCGTGTTTCTGATGTCACAGTTTTAACCGAGAAGATGAACAGGGACTTATATGCGTTTATTGTTAAGATTGCAGATAAACTTGTTATTGTTGCAATTGTTGTTTTTCCATTCTTTATGGTCTATTACTACAACAGGTTCGGCAGTGAGATTTCTGCTACGGTTCCCGAATATATAAGTTTTGTTCCAGATAAAAAGAAAAAGCCTAGTTAATCTGCTGTTCTCTGGAAATGCTACTTCCTGTGATGAGAACGGTTTTTATGCGACACTTTTGGATCTAAAAAGGCGTGGATTGATAGATATTAAGAGTGATGGAAGCGGTGTCATTATAGAGGTTCTTTCTATGCAGGCTGATGATCCTTACGAGGTTAAAGTTCTTTCATTTTTGAAACACTATTCCGAAGATGTAGGTGGAAAAAAACTTTTTATTCCGGAAAGGGTTGAATTAAAGGTTAAAAATCTTGTGAATCAGAAAGATTTGACAGCACTTGAATCTATGAAGAAGAGTTTTGACGCGGTTTTACACTGGAAAGATAATTCTATAGTTTATGATTATCTTGACCTTAAAGGTTATAATCTGTTCAGAGCAGGTGCAATCATTACTGCTGTGATTTTGGTCTTTTTTGCTGCTTCAGTTCTTGTTATAGATAACGTTCTTATAGATACTCAGAAGGTTGTTATTCACTGTGCTGTTTTAATTGCTCAGCTTTTTGTTTTCTTTATCCTGCCACCTCAGGTTCTTGGTAGATGGAAGGAGAGACGTTATAAGGATAGGCTTCTCTGGCAGAGTTTTAAAAACTTTCTTTCAAATATGGCCATGATTAAAAAGTACGCTCCAGAAGATCTTTTGATGTGGAAAGAGTGGCTTGTATATGGTACGGCTCTTGGTGTTGCTGACAAGGTGGAAAAGGCGATGGAAGAGCTGAATGTGCATATCCCTGAAGTTGATATAGAGAGAGGGGTGAGGACCCATTTGGGTGCTGTTTATGTAAGTATAGGAAAAGGAGTTGCTTCTCTATCAAGCGGTTCTGGTAGTGCTGGTGGCGGTTTCGGAGCAGGCGGCGGTTTTGGTGGCGGTGGTGCAGGTGGAAGATAGTTAACTTTCACCATTGTCTATGTCTATGCTCTTTAAAATGTGTCCAAGCTTTTCCTTTTTTGTTTTAAGATATTCTATGTTGTGTTCACATATTCCCGTTTCTATAGGAACTCTTTCAACGATTTCAAGACCATATCCTTCAAGTCCTATTAGCTTTTTAGGATTGTTTGTCATCAACCTCATTTTTCTTACACCTAAGTCTCTTAAAATCTGTGCACCAATTCCAAAATTTCTCATGTCTGCCGGAAATCCTAACTTTAGGTTTGCTTCAACCGTATCGAATCCGTGGTCCTGAAGGTGATAAGCCTTTATCTTGTTTACAAGACCTATCCCTCTGCCTTCCTGCCTTAAATAGACTATTACACCTTTTCCTTCTTCAGCTATCATTTCCATTGCTTTGTGAAGTTGCGACTGGCAGTCACACTTTAGAGAACCAAAAACATCTCCTGTTAAACATTCAGAGTGGACTCTGACAAGTACCGGTTCATCTTCTTTGATTTCTCCCATTACAAGGGCTACATGCTCTTTATTGTCCACTGTGCTTGTGTAGGCGTATATCTTCCAGTTGCCGTACTTTGTTGGTAGATTTGCAACGGCTTCTCTCTTTATAAGTGTGTCTGTTCTCATTCTATATTCAATAAGGTCAGCAATACTTATTATTTTAAGGTTGTGTCTCTTTGCGTATTCTATGAGGGCGGGAAGCCTCATCATTGTTCCATCTTCATCCATAATTTCACATATCACACCGGCAGGATAAAGACCGGCAAGCTTTGCAAGGTCAACGGCGGCTTCCGTGTGTCCTGAACGTTTAAGAACGCCACCCTTCCTTGCTCTTAGAGGAAATATGTGTCCCGGCCTTACAAAATCTTCTGGTCTGGCATCTTTTGCTATGGCTCTTTTTATCGTTATTGCTCTGTCGTAGGCAGATATTCCCGTTGTTGTTCCAAACTTGGGGTGTGCATCTATGGAAACACCGAAGGCCGTTCCTTTAGGGTCTGTTGGCCTTGGCGTCATCATCTCTATGCCTAATTCGTCAAAGCGTTCTTCCGGGAGTGCAAGGCAGATTAATCCTCTACCATACTTTGCCATGAAGTTTATGGCTTCCGGCGTGACCTTTTCGGCAGCCATCACAAGGTCACCTTCGTTCTCTCTATTTGGGTCGTCAACGACAATTATCATTTTTCCGTTTTTTAAATCTTTAATGGCTTCTTCTACGGTGTTGAGGTTGAATCTGCCCTTTACCACTTTTACTCTCCTCTTTTGTAGAGAACTTTGTCAACAATTCCGTACTCTTTTGCCTCTTCGGCACTCATGAAGAAGTCTCTGTCTGTATCTTTTTCAATCTTTCTAACAGACTGGCCGGTGTGGTGAGAAAGAATTTCATTTAGCATCTTTTTGAGTTTCAGTATTTCTTTTGCGTGAATTTCGATGTCTTTTGCCTGTCCCTGAAATCCACCAAGTGGCTGATGAATCATTATCCTTGAATGTGGTAGAGCAAATCTTTTACCGGCTGCACCGGCTGCTAAAAGTACAGCACCCATACTTGCTGCCTGGCCGAGACAAATCGTGCAGACATCAGGTTTTATATATTGCATTGTGTCGTATATTGCAAGTCCTGCTGTTACTACGCCACCGGGACTGTTGATGTAAAGGTAGATATCTTTTTCAGGATCCTCTGCTTCGAGGAATAGGAGCTGTGCAATTATCAGATTTGCTATGTTGTCATCTATCGGCGTGCCGAGAAAAATAATTCTGTCCTTTAAAAGTCTTGAGTAGATGTCGTAAGCTCTTTCTCCTCTTCCAGTCTGCTCTATTACCATTGGAATAAGTTGACTAATAGTCTTGTCCATTGAGACCTCCTGATGTAGTGTGTCTTTAAAAATTAAGATAAATGGATGAATTTTTCAAATCAGATGTTGACAATTACCGGTTTGCCCATGAGAAATCCTTGACCGTAAATTTCAGTAAAGTTGACTTTTTCTGAAAGGTCTATTAATTTTTCTTTAATGTCTTCATTTTCTATATGCTCTGCAACAATCTTTAGATTTTTAAGTTTTGCTAATTCTAAAACATAAGATACAAATAATTGGTCAAGTTTATTGTTTGTTATATTCTGTATTATGCTTCCGTGTATTTTTATTCCGTCAACGGGGAGTATTCTTAAGAGTTCATAATTAGCATACTTAACGCCAAAATCGTCTATGAAAACTTTTATTCCTTTTTTCTTAAGAATAGTAACTTTTTTTACAATATTGGGAATAGCAAGAATATCCTCTCTTTCTGTTAGTTCTACGATAATCTTTTCTGGATTTATGTTTGCGTTTGAGATTTTATCAAGGAACCAGTTGAATTTATTCTGCATAAATAGAGAAGAAAGGTTGATTGAAATTGAAAAATCCGGTTTTTCTTCTTTGAGGAAATCCAGCAATTTTTCCACCATTAAAGTATCAAGCTTTTCTTCTATGTTAGTTTGACATACAAGTTTGATGAATTTTTCTGCTTCTATAACGGTATCGGTTGCTGGAATTCTTGCAAGAGATTCTTTGAACAGCAGCTTTTCGGTTATTAGGCTTTCTATTTTTTGAAGTCCTATTTTGATTTTTTTTCTTCTTATAGCTTCTATTACGTCAAGAGTTAATTTTCTTTGTAAAAGAAAATATGAAATTTCTTCGGGATATATAATTTTTATGTTATTTTCTTTTTTCTTTGCTGTTTTGATTCCTCTATATAATATCCAGAATAATGTGTTGTAATCCATAGTTTTACATCTAGATGTTTCTAATATGACTCCGGTGAAAAATAAAGATAATTTTTCAATGCCTGATTTTACGGGAACTTCAATGGATGTGTTTTGTAGTTCGTTTTGCAGATTTCTCAGTTTTTGAAATACAACTTCTGGCTTTTCTTCAGACAAAATAAAAAATTCATCGTTTTGTATCCTTACGATAGTTGCTTTTTTAAATATTGATTTTAAGAAGGATGCCATATAAGTCAAGATGCTGTTTCCTGCCTGAAATCCGTAATAAATGTTTATGTTTTTAAAATCATTTATATCTACTACTGTTACAGTTCTGGATTTAGTTAATATTTTAGAAAAGTTTCTTATAAGATACGTTTTTGATGGAAGCTTTGTTACAGAATCAGCATCCTGATTTTGCAGTTCACTTGATATTTGTTTAAATAAAATACAATAAGATATAAGAATTAAGATGAATATAAATTTCTTAAACGTTGGAAGTTTTTCCTGAGGAATGTCTATTGAGTTTATTATGTTCTGAAGGAATTTGGCATAATCTTTAATGAAGTCTTCTGTGGGTATATATTTTAAGTGAGTTCTTGCTATTACGTCTATGTGCACATCGATTTTTTCAGCTTTGAATATTTTGTCGAAAAACTCTATTATTATTTCTATAAAACTTTCCTGAAATTTTAGGTCTGCTATTATCTGAGATGAATCTGGCAGGTTTCTTTTTATGAAATCAAGTGTTTGTTTGCTTATTGTTTTTTTGGTTTCATGAGAAAAAAATTTTTTTAAACTTTTTATTTCTTTTAGGTCTTCATTTGTGATGTTGTATACTTTAAGAAGTTCTTTAAACTCCATAATTTTCACCATATTTTAAATTCCGTAGCTAATTTTACACTTAAATTATTGAAATGTCAAGAAAGGGTCTGCTTATATTTCCAGTGTCATTATTGTGTCGGATGCGTTACTTACGTATAAAATATTTTTTGCGACAGGATGGATTCCTGCGAATGATTTAAACTGATGGTAATGCCCAAATATCCACAGTTTTTTAAATTTTATTTCTTTTATGTCATAGATTCTTTTTAATTGCGATACGGAAATTGGTGGATAGTGGGTGACTATTATCCGTGGATTTAATTCCTTTATATGTTTGTAAATTGAACTTTTAGACAGTAAAGATAGCTTTTCTACGAATTTACTGTAGTCCGTAATATTCTTTTTATCCTGATTCGTGAGGTTTTCGGGTGATATGTATATTCCTCCAGTGATTACTATGTTGTTTACCTTAACACATCTGGAAAAATCAAGAATGAAAACATTATCATTTGTCCTATTTTTTATGTAATTTAATTTGTTATAAGGATTATTGCTGTACCATAGTTCAATATTTCCAAATGTATAAATTACCGATTTGTATTTTTTTGAAAGGCTATTTAAAAATTCGATAGTGATGTCAGCGTCAGAGCTGACATCACCGGCGATGATTATCAAGTCACTTTCCGGTTCTATGTTGATGCTGTAAGCTTTTGTTAAATGTAGGTCAGAAATAATGTCGATTTTCATCTACACCACAACCTTTATTTTTGCGGCAGCTTCATTGGCAAGTTTTCTTGCCTCTTCAACACTACTACCTGCTGCTAAGACAACGCCCATCCTTCTTCCAGGCTTTGTGTTAGGCTTTCCGAAGAGTCTTACTTTTACATTTTTCATAGCCATTGCCTCTTCAATACCTGTGTATCCAGGGTTCCATCCTTTAACATCAGAGAGTATCACTTTTGATGCCCCTGCAGGATAGAGTAATTTAGGAGGATTTATGTTAAAGCCAAGTATTGCTCTTACGTGAAGTTCAAATTCACTCATGTCCTGAGTTATCATTGTTACCATCCCTGTGTCGTGCGGTCTTGGTGAGACCTCGCTGAAAATCACATCATCACCTTTTATAAATAGTTCGACGCCAAAGATTCCAAGTCCTCCAAGCTCATCGGTTATTTTTTTGGCAATTTCCTGTGCCCGTTTCCTGGCTCTTTCACTGATACCTGCCGGCTGCCAGCTTTCGTTGTAGTCGCCCTTTATCTGGAGATGTCCTATCGGCTCACAGAAGAATGTTCCATTTACTGCTCTTATTGTTAGTAGTGTTATTTCTGTATCAAATTCAATAAATTCTTCAACGATTACCCTTGTTCCCATTCCCCTCTTCGTACTTTGAGCATATTTCCATGCCTCTTCTATTTCTGCCAATGTTTTTATGATGCTCTGTCCTTTTCCAGAAGATGACATTATCGGTTTTATGACGGCGGGAAGTCCCACGTATTTAACAGCTTCTGCAAGTTCTTCCATCGTATCTGCAAAAGCATACTTTGCAGTTTTAAGGCCCAACTTTTCAGCGGCTACTCTTCTTATTCCCTCTCTATCCATTGTGAGTCTTGTTGCCGTTGCAGTTGGTATTACCGTATATCCCTCTTTCTCAAGTTCAAGTAGTGTAGGTGTATGGATTGCTTCAATCTCTGGAACTATCAGTTCCGGTTTTTCCCTTTCGACGATTGCCCTGATAGCGTTTCCGTCTAACATATCGATAACATAGCTTCTGTGGGCTACCTGCATAGCAGGAGCATTTTGATACCTATCAACCGCTATAACTTCTATCCCAAGTCTTTGTGCTTCAATGGTTACTTCCTTTCCAAGCTCTCCTGAACCAAGGAGCATTATCTTGTCTGCATTTTTAAGTAGTGGTGTTCCTAACATCTTTTCCTCCACAAGTTCTTTAAAAGGTATTATATTAAAGTGAAAAATATTGATAGAATATTAAGGGTGGAAAATCTGAGAAAAATAAATCTATTTTAGAGAGGAGGAATTATTATGGAAGATAGAAAGGAGATAATGGAAGAGAATTTTGATAAAAACAGTAAGTATAAGGCGGAGCTCGAAAATATTTCTGTTTCACTTTTCGCGCTGTTTGAAAAATTGGAGAAGGAGTATGAGGATAAAGTTCAGGAATTATCTGAAAGATGTGAAGCTCTTGAGCAGGAAAATGTGGAGTTGAAGTATAAACTTCGCCAGCTTTCAGAAGAATTGAAGACTTTAGGTGAAAAAATTGTTGCAGAGGTTATTAAAAGAACGTCTCTTCCGCCTGAAAACTTTGGAAATGATACGAACGGAGGCGATTTATAAAAGCTTTAGCCATAACTATGGGTGATCCGGCCGGTGTAGGGCCGGAGATAGTTATAAAAAGCATTGAAAGTCTTAATGCGCTTGGCTTTCCTTTGAGAATTTATTGTTCATTTTCCGTTTTAGAAACTCTTGGTTTTGACAAATTTCGCTCTTTTAAAAATCTTATTTTTGTAGATGTTTTTCCAAACTGTAATATTGTCCCGGGCGTTGTTTCCCTTGAATCTGGCAGGGCACAGTTTGCATATCTTCAGGCGGTTGTAGAGGATTTAAAGAAGGGTTTGCTCTGGGGGGTTGTAACTTTACCTATAAATAAGAAAGCAATCAAACTTGCCGGTTTTAAATTTCCCGGTCATACGGAGTACTTTGCGTCTGAGTTTGGTATTTCCGATTTTGCCATGATGCTTGCAAACTCAAAGCTTAAGGTTGTCCTTGAGACCATTCACGTTCCTTTAAGTAAAGTTCCGATTCTTATCTCTACAGAATCCATTTTAAAAAAAATTTTCCTCGTTCACAGATACTTTCCGAATGAAAGAATAGCTGTTGCAGGACTTAATCCCCATGCCGGTGAGAATGGACTTTTTGGTGACGAGGAGGAAAAGATAATTGTTCCTGCTATAGAAAAGGCAAAAGAAGCCGGTATCCCTGTTGAAGGTCCTTTTCCTTCAGATACTGTGTTTAACAGGGCGATTTCCGGTGAGTTTGGAACGGTGGTATGTATGTATCACGATCAGGGATTGATTCCTGTTAAGCTTACAGGTTTTTCTGAAGCTGTTAATATAACTCTTGGTCTTCCCTTTGTCAGAACATCGGTAGGTCATGGTACCGCCTATGATATTGCCGGTAAGGGTATAGCTGATAACAGAAGTTTTCTATCTGCCGTTAACTTCGCTTTGAGTATTAAGAGTAGAGCTGGTGTGTGAAAATGCGTTTCATTTTTTGTTTATTCTTAATCTGTTAAATTTGACTAATATGTAAAAATTTTGTAAAAATGGGAGAAAACTTCTCGTGAGGGTGTTATGAAAGAGGAAAAGTTCTTTCTGATAGAGGAGCTTCTAAAAATTCAAGAAGAGAATGAACTTCATTATATTCCTGAAGAAAAGATCCTTGAGCTTGCCAAAAAGACCGGTAGAAGTCCCGCCGATATCCACTCTGTGATTTCTTTCTATCCCAGGCTTTCTGATAAACCAAGAGGAAAGTATTTAATAAGGGTTTGTGAGAACCTTCCCTGTCACATAGAAGGTGCTCAGGAAGTTATAGATGCAATTAAAAATTTTTTAGATATAGACTTTGGTCAGTCAACGCCGGATGGGAAGTTCTATCTTGAACGTACTTCCTGCCTTGGATTGTGTGCTGCTGCTCCGGTGATTCTTATAAACAACGTGCCTTACGGAAATTTAACGCCTGAAAAGGTCGTTGAGGTTTTGAAGGAATATATGGAGGGCGACAATGATTGATTTTAAGGTTATTGGGGAACCTATCATTCTTAAAAATGCCCGTAAGATATGTCCCAATGACATAGAAAAGTGTATGGAGGCAGGTAGGTACGGAGCTTTAAGGAAAGCCCTTACTGAAATGAAACCGGAAGAAGTAATAGAGGAGATAAAAAGATCTCAGCTTCGTGGTAGAGGTGGTGCTGGCTTCCCCACGGGGTTGAAGTTTGAACTTGCAGCGAAAGAAAAGTCGGATAAAAAGTACGTGGTTGTTAATGGTGAAGAGGGAGAACCGGGGACATTTAAGGATAGAATAATAATGGAGGATTCGCCACACCTTCTCATAGAGGGGACGATCCTTGCCGGTTACGCGATAGGTGCTGATGAGGGAATAATATGTGTAAGGTGTGACTACATAAAAGCGATTGAAAGACTTGAAAAAGCAATAGCTGATGCTTACGATAGAGGCCTTTTAGGTAAAAATATTTTTGGAACGGACTTTTCCTTTGATATAACCATTGAAAGAGGTGCCGGTGCCTATGTCTGCGGCGAAGAGACAGCGCTTCTTGAGATGATAGAAGGAAAGCGTGGAGAACCGAGAAAAAAACCACCTTTCCCACCGCAGAAAGGGCTTTATGGAAAACCCACTGTTGTTAACAATGTCGAAACGCTTGCAAATCTTCCCTTTATTATAAGTGAAGGTGCAGATAGGTTTCTTGAATTTGGTATAGAAGGTTCTCACGGAACGAAGCTTTTCAGCCTATCAGGAGATATTGAGTGGAAAGGACTTATAGAGATTCCTTTCGGTGCGACAATAAGAAAGATTATAGAACTTGCAGGTGGGGTAAAAGGTGGTAAAAAACTTAAAGCGGTTATTTTAGGAGGAGTATCCGGAACGCTTGTCAGGTACGATGAGGTTGATATCTCGGTCGATTACCATTCACTCGGTGTTATTGAAGCAGGTCCCGGATGTGGAACGATTATTGTCCTTGATGAGACGAGAGATATAGTAGATGTAGCTGAGAATATTATGGAGTTTTTCAGGACGGAATCCTGCGGTAAGTGCCGTCCGTGCAGTCTTGGAACAGTTTCTCTCTGTAATCTTATTCACAGAATAAAAGAGGGTAACGGAACGGTGGAAGACCTTAAAAAAATAGAAAAAATATCCATAGGAATGAGAAAGGCTTCATTCTGCGGACTTGGTCAGACTGCACCCAACATTCTATATCAGTCCATTCAAAAGTTTAGAGATGAATGGCTTGCCCACGTGAGAGGAGGTGAGAATGGCTGAGACGGTTACCATAAAAATAGACGGTAAAAAATACACGGTGGAATCGGGACAGACGATTCTTGAGGTTTGTAAAAAACTTGGTATTTACATTCCCACGCTCTGCTTTATGGGAGAGATAAGCGAAGGCGGACATTGTGGCCTCTGTATTGTTGATGTGAAGGGCGCTAAAACATTTCAGAGGGCGTGCATAACGGAAGTTAGGGACGGCATGGAAGTTGAGACAAACACGCCTGCTGTTAGGGAGGTGAGGAAGACTGTCTTTGAGATGATTTTGGCTGACCACAAAGTAGAGTGTCCGGTCTGCAAAAGGGATGAAACCTGTGAGATAAGAAAAGTCGCAAAACACCTTGGCTTTCCAGACTTTGAAGTGGAACCGATATACAGCGACGAAGGCGTTGACAATTCCATAATTTCAAGGGAACCGGCAAAGTGTATTAAGTGCCAAAGGTGCGTTAATACCTGTGAACTTATTCCTGGTATCGGTATTTACGGGTATTTCGGAAAGGGGCACGATGCAACTGTTGAGCCGCCTGAATCTCTATCAATGTCGGATACACCATGTATTGTGTGCGGCCAGTGTGTCGTAAGATGTCCGACAGGTGCTCTTACAGAGAGAGATGATACCGAAAAGGTTTTAGAGGCTATATATGATCCTGATAAAGTTGTTTTTGTCTCTTTTGCTCCTTCTGTCAGGGTTGCAATAGGTGAACCTTTTGGAATGGAACCTGGAGAGGTTGTGGTCGGAAAACTTGTTTCTGCTTTGAGAAAGCTCGGATTTGACAGGGTTTACGACGTAAACTTTGGTGCAGATCTTACAATTGTTGAAGAGGCCAACGAACTGATTGAAAGGATGAAAAATGGCGGTGTTCTGCCGATGGCAACTTCCTGTTGTCCCGGATGGGTGAGTTTCGTGGAGAGATTTTATCCGGAGTTTATTCCCAACCTCTCTTCCTGTAAGTCACCACAGGCAATGCTTGGTGCACTTGTAAAAAACTACATGAAAGAGGTTGAGGGTATTCCAGAAGAGAATGTTGTTCACGTTACCATTATGCCATGTACGGCGAAAAAGTATGAAGCTTCAAGGCCTGAACTCAGCGGCGATACAGATTATGTTCTGACGACAAGGGAACTTGCAAGACTGCTTAAACGGTTTGATATAGATCTTTCAAAACTGCCGGAAGATGAAGCGGATAAGCCTTTTGGTGATTACACAGGTGCGGCTACTATTTTTGGTGTTACCGGTGGTGTTATGGAGGCTGCTCTAAGGACGGCTGTTGATTGGCTTTCAGGTGATGCTTTTGAAAAGCTTGAATTTACTGCCGTTCGAGGTATGGAAGATCTTAAATTTGCAGAAGTTGATATAAACGGAACAACTGTCAGGGTTGCTGTTGCACATACGCTCTCTGCTGCTGAAAGATTGCTCCAGATGATTAAGAATGGTGAGGTAGAAGTTCACTTCTTTGAGGTTATGGCGTGCCCCGGTGGGTGTGTCGGTGGTGGCGGTCAGCCTATACCTTCAACTGCCGAGGTTGTTAGAAAGAGGGCGGAAGGTCTTTACAGTGATGATGAAAGAAGGGTTTTAAGAAAATCTCACGAGAACCCTTACGTAAAAGCTGTTTACGAGAAATATTTAGGTGCAATTGGTGGTGAGAAAGCCCACCATATTCTTCATACCACTTACAGAAAACGTCCTTCCTGGGAAGAGGTATTTAAGAGGGCTGTTTAAAGGCCCTCTCAATTTTCAATTAATGAATAATCATCCAGATATAATTTGCAAATCTTTTTGTCTTTTTGTTGTAACATTCAACAGATATGCGGTTTTTCCATCGGTTTATTTTTATAGGTTTTGTTAGCTTCACTCTGTTTTTATACTTTTCGGCTTTCGTCCATCCCTTTTCGCTTATGTATATCTGACAGTTTTTATAGTCTTCAGGATTTTCTATTACTGCTTCTATGTTTATCGTGTTGTTATTGATGTATCCTATCGGTGGCGTATGCTTTATGACAGGTAGAGGCTCTTTTTTTAGCATTTTTTTAAATCTTTTCATCTTACTCCAGCTTCCGACAACTGGCTTTCTCGGTATGAGGAAAGGTGATGTGAGGTAGGAGACTGCCGCGTCGTCCTGTGAAAAGAGGGCTTTAAATCCTAACTTTTTTAGTGTTTTTATGTAAACTCTGTTGTATTCGCCGTACGGGAATGCGTAAATTTCTGGTTTTTGTCCCGTTAGCTTTTCTATTCTCTTTTGAGCTTTAAGAGTGTCTTCTTCTATCATTTTCACGTATTTATCAAGGGGCATTGTTTTTATCATCTTTGCAAATCGGAGGTGCTTGTAGGAGTGATTTCCAAACGTTACTTTGGGATACTTTGCAATTTCTTTTAACTCCTCTTTTGTAAGGTAGGCTGGAAATCTTGCTATCCCTTCTGCGTAGAGGAAGAGTGTGAAGGGGTAGCCGTACTTTTTGAGTATTTTAAACGCCTTCATTGTGGAGCGGTAGCCGTCATCTATCGTGATGGCGACAGTTTTGTCAGGTATGGGTTGTTTCTTGTAGAGGTAATCTACGATTGTTTTAAGGGGCACAACTTTATATCTGTGATTTTTAAGGTATGCCATCTGCTTTTTAAAGTCTTTTATGGAGACTGAAGTGGAAGGGCTGTTCTTTTCACCGAACTTGTGATAAATAAGAATTGTTGCGTACCCGGCAAACGCCTTACAACTTAACAGTGCAGTTATCGTAAATGCAGTTATCAAACTGCTGAAGATTGTTTTTCTTGATGACATGCTGAAGCCTCCTTACATACTCGTCTCTCAGTATAGAGTAGTTTCTAAGGTATTTCGCAAGTTTCAGAGGATTTTTCTCTTTTAACCTTACCTTTCTTAACTCTCTGTACGCCCAGCCGGTATTTATATTGTAGTAGTAATCTTCAATTGATAAAAGTAGCGAAGGATACTTCCGTAATCTTGCATCGCTTCCCTTTGCTTTTATCGCTTCTGCTTCTTTTTTAAATGTCCATATTCCAAAGATATTATTTCCCTCAACAAAGAATCGGGATGTTCCCCACCCGCTCTCTATCGCCGCCTGAGCTATGATAAGGCTTGGCGGTAGTGTGTTGACTCTAATTAGCAGTTCATCTATATCCTTTGTTCTGTATTTCTTTTCCATGCGGGTGAGAAATCTCTTTTCCTTCTCTGATAAAGTTTTTCCATTTTTAATTTTCTCTTTTATCCTGAGAAGAATTTTACGCTCTTTGTTGATTATACAGTTTGCCTTGAGGACTGCAGGAACAATCATAGCGATAAAGGCCTTTTTCCTTTTTGAAGGGCTTAAATCAAGAAGATTGGAAGGTTCTTTAGCAGTCTGCTTTGGTAGGACACATATTTTTTCCTCTATTTTCACCGTGGTTTTATTTTCACTTGTTGTTTTGTTTACTGTCTGGAAAGTTTCTCTTTCAGCCTTTTTCCCGCAGCCAGAAATTATAAAAGTAGATACGAACAACACTACGACAAGGCGTTGAAACATATTGAAGAGCACCTCTTTAAAAGATTTTCACAGGTGAAATTTATTCTTTTTTAGATAGAGTTCAAGGAAAGGTAAAAGCCGCCCTGCGGCGGCCTTTGTTAAAGATTTTTAAGCTGATCGAGTGTTTGGGAGAGTTTGTTGTAGATCTCTTTTATCTCTTCAAGTTTTTTCCTGTCTTTTTCAATAACCTCTTTTGGTGCCCTTGACAGGAAGTTTTCGTTTGAAAGTTTCTTCTCAAGTTTCTTGATATCTTTTTCAAGGGATTTAAGCTTCTTGTCAATCTTGTCAATCTCTTTTTCTATCTCTATCAGGTCGCCGACTTTTACATAGACCTCTATTCCTGGAAGGAAGAAGGAGAGTGCCTTCTCAGGTTTTTTGTCTGTAAAGTTAACTGATGAAACTCTTGCAAGCTGCTGGATTCCGGGTTCCATAATTTTGATAGTCTCTTTCAGCTTTTCGTCGCCTGTTTTTATCTCTATTGGGACAGCTGTTGAAGGTGGAATGTTAACCTCTGCTTTTACGTTTCTTACACCTCTTATGATTTCTCTCACAGTATCAACAATTTCTGCCTCTTCATATAAAAGTTCTTCTTCCGGCCATGGTGCTATGACGATAGATTCCGCGTCCTTGTTTGGAAGCTTCTGGTATATTTCTTCCGTTATGAAAGGCATGAACGGGTGAAGAAGTTTCATCGCATCCCTTAAAACTTTAAACAGGACAAATGCTGCGGTTCTCTTTTCCGTTTCAGTGCCTTTGTAGATTCTGTTCTTTGAAAATTCTACATACCAGTCTGCAAGTTCGCCCCAGATGAACTGGTATATGGCTTTTGCAGCGTCGTTGAAGCGGTAGTTTGTAAGTTCTTTATCAACAGTTTTTGCCGTTTCAGACAGCTTTGTAAGGATCCACTTGTCTTCAGGATAAAGTTTCTTTTCCCCTTCCGTGTTTATGTTTTCGGTTGCCGTGAAGATGAATCTTGCAACGTTCCATATCTTGTTGGCAAAATGGCGGTATCCTTCTATGATTTTTTCAGAAAGTCTTATGTCTCTTCCCTGTGCGGCAAGAGCTGCAAGTGTGAACCTTAGCGTATCAGCGCCAAACTTTTGAATCATATCAAGGGGATCAATAACGTTGCCCTTTGTTTTGCTCATTTTCTGGCCGTGTTCGTCCCTTACGAGGGCGTGAACGTAAACATCAGAGAAAGGCTTTTTGCCTGTGAAGTGGTATCCCATCATCATCATTCTGGATACCCAGAAAAAGATAATGTCAAATCCTGTAACAAGCAGATCTGTTGGATAGAAGGCTTTTAGGTCGTCTGTATTTTCAGGCCATCCTAACGTTCCGAAGGGCCATAGTGCTGAACTGAACCAGGTGTCAAGGACATCTTCGTCCTGATAGATGTTTTTGCTTCCGCACTTTTCACACCTGTCTGGTGTCTCCTCTGTAACGGTCAGGTGACCGCACTCTTCACAGTACCAGACTGGAATTCTGTGTCCCCACCATATCTGTCTTGATATACACCAGTCTCTTATGTTGTACATCCAGTCAAAGAACGTGTTTTCCCACTGCCTGGGTATGAACTTGATTTCACCCGTTTTAACCGCTTCAATGGCTTTTTCCGCGAGAGGCTTTGTTTTTACAAACCACTGGTCTGAAAGGTAAGGTTCTACAACTGTTTTACATCTGTAGCAGTGTCCTACCGAGTGAACGTGTTCTTCAACCTTTTCAAGCAGTCCTTCGTCTTTTAGCATTTTTACGATTGCTTCTCTTGCCTCGTACCTGTCCATTCCCTTAAATGGTTCAACGGTTATCTTTGCCCAGTCGTCCATTATCTGTATAGGTTCAAGGCCGTGTCTGTTTCCAATTTCAAAGTCGTTAAAATCGTGAGCGGGTGTTATTTTTACGGCGCCCGTTCCGAACTCCATGTCAACGTATTCGTCGGCTATTACAGGTATCTCTCTGTTAACGATCGGAAGGAGAACCTTTTTGCCGATCAGGTCTTTATACCTTTCATCATTTGGGTTTACTGCTACGGCGACGTCACCCAACATTGTTTCAGGTCTTGTTGTTGCAACTACGATGTACCTTCCCTCTTCGCCGACAACCGGATATTTGATGTACCAGAGGTTTCCTCTCTCCTCCTCGTGTTCTACTTCAAGGTCGGAAAGTGCGGTGTGGCACCTTGGACACCAGTTGATGAGCCTTTTTCCTTTATATATTAACCCCTCTTTGTAGAGCGTTACGAAGGCTTTTCTGACGGCTCTTGAGAAACCTTCGTCCATTGTGAATCTTTCTCTTTCCCAGTCGCAGGAGGTTCCCAATTTTTTGAGCTGGTTGATTATTCTTCCGCCGCAGGATTCTTTCCATTCCCAGACTCTTTTCAGGAAGTTTTCTCTTCCAACATCGTGTCTTGTTAGTCCTTCCTGTGCAAGTTGTTTTTCAACAACCCATTGAGTTGCGATACCTGCATGGTCAGTTCCGGGAATCCAGCAGACCTCGTATCCTTTCATCCTTTTCCATCTGCAGATTACGTCCTGGAGTGTTGAGTTCAGCGCGTGTCCTATATGGAGGACACCTGTTACGTTTGGCGGGGGAAGAACAACGCTGAATTTTGGCTTCTCGCCGCTTAATACTTTCTTTTCGTCTGCGTGGAAGTAACCTTTTTCAAGCCATTCCTGGTACCATTTATCCTCAAACAGTGCTGGATTGTAAGTTTTTTCCATCGGGAGCCTCCTTGTGCTGATAGTTGAAAAAGTGAAAAGATTATACACCATTCGTTAGGTCTGCCCTTTACTTTTTTATATTTTGATGATAAATTTGCACCTTGCAATCAGGTAAGGAGGTGATACTATGGCTAAGTGTGCAATTTGCGGAAAAGAGACAATCTTTATCAATAAGGTCAGCCACTCTCACAGAGTTTCAAGTAAGAGGCAGAAGCCAAACCTTCAGAAAATCAGAGCTGTTGTAAACGGTGAAAAGAAGAGAATCTGGGTTTGTACCAAGTGCCTCAAGGCTGGAAAAGTAGTTAAGGCAGGTTAATTTGCGGCTTCGGCCGCTTTACTTTAACCTTTCAACAGTTTTTTCTACGTTCCTTGCAAATTCTTCAACAGATGTTGTTCCTATGTTATCTGAGTAGAACCTTACAAATCCTTCTTTGTCTATAAAGATAGATGCGGGTAACTTTTTAATCTTCAGTTGATCCTTAAACTGCTTGTAAATGTATGAATCTGCTGTTAGGTGGACACTTTTAAGCTTCATGTCCTTTTTGTATCTTAGAAGAATTGGATAGTCAGCATCGTTTACATCAACGCAGAGAATGATTACATTGTCATTTTTCTCCGCTATCTCGTCAAGCTTTTTTATTAACTCTTCTGATAGCGGTGAGTAGGGGTTTTCAAAGAAAAATACAACTATCTCTTTTCCCTTTGCATTTTGAAGTTCAACGGTTCCCTTTAGTGTCCTTGCTTTGAAATCGGGTGCTGGAATCTTACTCTTTTCCGCTTTGTAAGGTTTCTTGTTGAGAACCTTTTCTTTCATGTTCTCTTCGGTAGGCCTTCTATCTTTAGGTAGGAGAATATACCAATCTGCAAATGCAGGAGCTGTTGTCAGTTGTGCTATGAGAATAGTAGCCGCTATCAGTCTTCTATCCATTCTTTCAGCAACTCCTCTGGATTTTCGCTTCTCATAAGTGTTTCACCTATTAGGAATCCATCAACGCCCTTTTCTTTAAGATATTTTATGTCATCTTTTTCCTTTATGCCGCTTTCTGTAATGCATACCTTTCCGGCCTCTTTTATTATCGGCAACAACCTCTCTGTTGTTGATAGTGAAACAGTGAAAGTTTTAAGGTTTCTGTTGTTTATGCCGATAATTTCAGCGTCCGCTTTGATAGCCCTTTCCACCTCTTCCCTGCTATGGGCTTCAACTAAAGGTTCCATTTCAAGGTCTCTTCCAAGTGATATAAAGTTTCTAAGTGTTTCATCATCAAGTATGGCCACTATAAGGAGGAATGATGAGGCGCCGAGGGCTTTGGCTGCGTATATCTGAAATTCATCAATAATAAAGTCTTTTCGGAGTACGGGTAGCTTTACCGTTTCTGCAACCTCTTTAAGATAGAGAGGTGAACCTTTGAAAAACTCTGCGTCTGTGAGAACGGAAATAGCTGCGGCGCCGCCTCTTTCGTAGCTTTTTGCAATCTCCACGGGGTTAAAGTCTTCCTTTATTATTCCCTTTGATGGTGATGCTTTTTTGACTTCTGCGATGACGTTGGTGCGGTTTTTCGGAAAAGCCTTTTTAAAGTCAAACAGTGTTTCTTTTTCCTTTGCAATCTTTTTTACGGCGTCAATATCTATTTCGTTTTTTCGCCTTTCAACCTCTTTTATTTTAAAAGCCACAATTTTTTCTAAGATGTTCACTTTTTCTTCCTCTTGTTTCTTTCTCTTATCTTCTCTGCCCTTCCTTCAAGATTAACCTGTTTTGCCCTTGCAATCGCAAGTGTATTTTCAGGTACATCTTTTGTGATGACGGAGCCTGCCGCCGTAATCGCATTGTCACCGACGTTGACAGGTGCTATGAAGAGGGTGTTGCTTCCGACAAAAACGTTTTTGCCTATTTCCGTTCGCCATTTATTGTATCCGTCATAATTGCAGGTGATTGTTCCGGCACCGATGTTTGTATTTTCTCCGATGGTGCAGTCACCCAAGTATGTTAAATGGTTTGCCTTTGCACCTTTTTTAAGATGAGCCTTTTTCGTTTCTACGAAGCTGCCTGTTTTTGCGCCTGTCTCAATCACAGTGCCTTCTCTTAACCTTGAGAAGGGCCCTGCCGATGCACCTTTTTTAAGATGAGCCTTTTCAACGTGACAGTGGGTTTTCACTTCTGCATCATCTTCTATTGTTGAATCTACTATTTCCGTGAATGCACCTATCGTGCACCGCTCACCTATGAATGTTTTACCTTTTATATAGACGGGACCGAATATTTCAGTGTCCTTTCCTATTCTAACTTCCGGTTCGATGTAGCAGGATTCGGGATTGTGGATTGTTACGCCGTTTAGCTGATGATTTTTCAAGATTCTTTCACTCAAAATTCTTTCTGCTACGGAAAGTTCGTATCGGTTATTTACGCCCATTATTGAGTTAAAGTCTTCCGTTTTTATGGCTGTTACTTTTAAATCTTTCTCTTTGAATATTTTCAGGACGTCAGTGAGGTAGTATTCATCCTGGGCATTGTCGTTTTTAAGACTTTTGAGTGCTTCAAAGAGTAGTTTTGCTTTAAAAGCGTATATACCTGAGTTTATCTCTCTTATCTTTTTTTCTTCATCGGTGGCATCTTTTTCTTCAACGATTTTTAGAACCTCTCCACCCTTCCTTACAACCCTTCCGTATCCGTGTGGGTTCTCTGTTTCACCTGTTAGAACTACCATGTCACTATCTATTGAAGTAAGGTTTTTAATGTCTTCAGGTTTTACTAAAGGTGTATCACCGTTTAATATTACGACCTTTCCGCTATAGTCTTTTAATCGTTCTTCCGCACAGAGGACTGCGTGTCCGGTGCCTAACTGCTCTTCCTGGACAACGGTTTTAACGTTCAGATTTTCCCTTTCTATGAACTCTTCTACAAGGTCTTTCTTATGCCCTATGACTACGATTATTTCTTCTGCGCCGGCTTCTTCTGCCGATTTTACAACGTACCATAACATCGGTTTCCCGAGTATTTTGTGCAGTACTTTCGGAAGTTCCGATTTAAAACGGGTTCCCTTTCCCGCTGCCAGTATTATGACTTTAAAGCCCATCCTCTCTCCCTCAATACTTTCCTTCAAGGTAGTCTCTCAATATTTTCCCGTGGTCAAAGACAATTTTTTCAAAGGATATTTCATCGTAAGGAACCACAATTGCCCTTTTTGCATCATCCGCACCTTCGGGTTTTCCACGGGCAACACATTCAAAGACAACGGATACCGTATGTTGTCTTGGATCTCTATTTGGATCTGAATAGACGTGAAACTGTCTCAAAATAACGATGTCAAGCCCGGTTTCCTCTTTCATCTCTCTTATTACTGCCTCTTCGACCGTTTCGCCGTAATCTACAAATCCACCGGGAAGTGCAAGTCCGACGGGAGGATACTTTCTCTCTATCAGAACAATTCCTTCGAATTTACCTTTCTCATTCTGTACGTTTATAATCCCGTCAACCGTAAGGTAGGGTGTCTTTATGTTAACAACGGCCATCTATCTGCCTCCTTTTCTGTACTTTTCAAGCTCGGCGCTCACAGAGCCTATCGTGATGTCGCCGGAGATTTTTACCGGCAGATGGCTTTCGTCTGTTGTGAGCCACATGTAAACGTCCCCTTTCATTTTAAATACGCCTTTTGGTGTTACTTCTGATGATAGTGAACATTTGTACGTTTCAAATGTTCCTGCAGGGACTTCAACCTTTTCCTTTCCAAGAACCTTTACGTGAGTCATGATAAATTTCTTGCCTGTGAAAACGGGAAAGTCAGTATGGGCACCAACCTCAAATATGCCGTGTTTTCTGAAGAAATAGATACCGGTCATGAGGTCTTCAAACGGTATGGACGGTATTTTATACTCTTTCGTTGTTGGGTCGTGCCCGGGTTTCTGTTTAACAACGGTTACCGTCATATTGTTGAGATCGTAACTGAAAAGTTTATCCTTTACGTAGGTTCCTTCCCTCTGGGACATAAACGTTTTTACAGGTGTTTTGAGTTTTATATCCCACAGGCTATACCCCGTGTCCCTTATATCTTTAAAGAATCCAACAATGCCTGCGGTTCTTACCTTTGACTGGATTCTTAGGTACTCTGTTCCGTTTTTCGTTACCTTTGCGACATCACTTTCAGCGTTTGCCACGTGAAAGAAGAGCCAGTGGAGTGAATACTCCAACTTTTCACCGTCAAAGTTGTAGGATGTGCCGTTTTCGTTGTAGTTGTACACCGGTTTAAACTCCTTTTTTGCCTCTTTGCTAATAGATGAACATGGCATCGCCATAACTGTAAAAGCGATAGCCGTGTTTAACAGCCTCTTTATAAGCATTTAGCACCTTCTCCCTGCCTGCAAATGCACATACAAGCATTAAAAGTGTAGATTTCGGTAAGTGAAAATTTGTAATGATTGCATCTACAACTTTAAAATTATAACCTGGATATATAAAAAGATTTGTGGAACCTTCAAGAACTTTTGCCTTTCCCTTTTCGTCAAAGCCACTTTCAAGTGTTCTTACAACGGTGGTGCCTACCGCTACTACTCTTCGCCCTTCTTTTTTTGCCCTTTCTACTTCTTCTGCCGTATCTTCAGGTATTTTAAAGCTTTCGTAGTGCATCTTATGCTTTTCGACTTCATCGACCTTAACAGGCTTGAACGTTCCGAGTCCTACATGGAGCGTTACTTCTTTAATAATGACGCCTTTATCCTTTAATTTCTTAAGGAGTTCCTGGGTGAAGTGAAGTCCTGCTGTAGGAGCTGCCACCGCTCCTTCCTCCTTTGCGAAGACGGTTTGATATTCTTCTCTATCTTTTTCCGTGTCCTCCCTTTCTATATAAGGGGGAAGTGGAACGTGGCCAATTTCGTATATTTTTTCAAGTGTCGGTTTTTTTGAGTGAAAGCGGATTATCCTTTTCCCTTCGTCTTCTATTTTAAGAATTTCACAGGATATTTCATCGTCAAATATCACTTTTTTCCCCGGTTTTAATCTTCTCCCCGGCTTTCCTATTGCTTCCCAGACATCCTTTTCTATCTGTCTTGTTAGAAATATTTCAACTTTTCCGCCGGTTGGGAACTTTCCTAAAAGCCTTGCAGGTATGACTTTTGTATTGTTGATAACAAGGACATCCCCCGGTTTTAGATAGTTTTCGATATCTCTGAAAATTTTGTGTTCTATCTCTCCGGTTTTCCTATTAAGCACTAAAAGTTTTGCACTGTCCCTCGGTTCTACCGGAAATTTTGCTATCAAATGTTCGGGAAGTTCGTAATCAAAAAGGAAGACTTTCATCGCCACCTCAGTATCTTTTTATCGGTTGGTAGAGGGTTGTTCTCTGAACGGGTGTAAAACCGGCATCTTTTATCAGTCTTATGATTTCGGAGAGGGGAATTCTGTACTTTACACCTGCTGCTGCAACAACGTTTTCCTCTATCATAAGGGAACCAAAGTCGTTTGCACCAAATTTGAGGGCTACCTGAGCCATTTTCCCGCCTTGAGTTACCCAGGAGGCCTGTATGTTTTTGATGTTATCCAAGTATATTCGGGATACGGCTAATACCTTTAGATATTTTATTCCGGATGCCTTTTCCTTTACCTCCTGCCCAAGTTCGGTGTGATCTGGTTGATAACTCCAGGGAATAAATGCGGTGAATCCGCCGGTCTTATCCTGCAAATTTCTGATAACTTTTAAATGATTTACTATATCCTCATCAGTATCAACGCTTCCAAACATCATCGTTGCGGTTGTTCTTAATCCTTTCTTGTGTGCCGTTTCATGAACTTTAAGCCACTCATCTGTTTTGGCTTTGTTGGGAGCGATGCGGTTTCTGACTTTGTCAACCAATATTTCTGCTCCACCACCAGGAATAGAACCAAGGCCGGCCTTCTTTAACCTTTCTATTACATCTTCTATGGAAATGTTAGAAACCTTTGCTATGTGGAGAATTTCAGGTGCTGAGAAGCCGTGGACGTGGATTTCCGGAAACTCTTTTTTAATGAAGCGTAACATCTCTTCGTAGAATTCTATTTTTAAATCTGGATGGAGACCACCTTGAAGTAGAATAGCAGTACCGCCGAGTTCTACGGTTTCTCTAATTTTTTCTCTTAGCGTTTCCTTTGAAATGACGTAGGCGTCTTTATCTTCTTTGTTTCTGTAGAAGGCACAAAACCTGCATTTGCAGATACAGATGTTTGTATAGTTGATATTTCTGTCTATAACAAAAGTGACTTTCTTCTCTGGATGTATTCTGTTCCTTACGAAATTTGCTAAAAATCCGAGGGAAAGCAAATCCTCACTTTTAAGAAGGTGTACAGCTTCGTCTTCTGTGATCCTTTCACCTTTATAGACCTTTTCTATGATTGTATTGAGTGACATTCGAGACTCCTGTAAAATTTTGCTCAATTATACCTTAAAACTATTGACACAGAGTCTGTGGTGCCTAAATTATTTATTCGCTCTTTGATACAAGATACAGTTGAATAAGCGGGCGTAGCTCAGTTGGTAGAGCACAACCTTGCCAAGGTTGGGGTCGCGGGTTCAAGTCCCGTCGCCCGCTCCATAATAGGTATTTTTCGAATAAAGTTCCCAAAAAAGCTTCAAAAAAGTTGACACAAGAATTTTACAGCCTATATTTACCACCCGCGCAAGATGAAATCGATAGAAAAAGCCGGAAAGAGGGTTGACACCCGTTAGTTGGCGGCATAAATTTAAACCTTGCGCGGAAAGAAAGTTGTAAAAGCTCTTTGACAACAGAATAAGGGGTGTGTGCCTGCGGAAGCTGGAAATACAGGTTACCTGGAGAGGTAACTTTTAATTGAGGTGTTCCGCAGGTTCGCGAGATAGAGCCTTGCGTACTCTGAA
>NZ_JALVIW010000073.1:0-3226 GCF_027028515.1 Desulfurobacterium sp.
ATTCCACTACAGCTCCAAGATTTCGAACTCTCAAAGCCTGAAAAAGATGTCTTTGTTAAAATGAAATTCAAAATTCCTACTGTCGGGGATGTAAAAGTTGAAGATAAGTAAGTTGCTTAATCTCTGTGCTGTTCTACTGGTTATTCCATTTTCTGCCAGCGGGGATATTTTCTTTTCTTTAGACAAGTTAAAACCCAAAAAAGAAAAATCCTCTAATTCAAATTTTCAGGTTCCTGAAACAAAAGTTGACCCGTCAAAGTTCAAACTCACCGGAATAGTTGATGGCAGAGTAAAAATGGCCATTATTAATGGTAAACTCGTTAAGATTTCAGATAAGATAGATAGTTGTGTTGTTAGAAAAATCCAGCCAAAGAAAGGGGTAGTAACTCTTGATTGTAATGGATATGATATTAATCTGATGTTAAATGAGTTTAAAGGGAGCAGACATTGAGAAAGATACTCCTGTTGCCTGCAATTTCCATTTTAACTTTTGGCTGCAGCCACTCCTCAAAGATCAAAGTAACTCCTGACGTTTCTAAACCTAAAGAGACCAAGCCTATTTCTATCTCCATCACTCCTATGCCGTTAGAGCCTCCTACACTGCAAGAGATAAAGAGGTTTACAGAAAAATCAGAGGAGCTTCCAGAAAGCAATTTGAAAGTTCACCTCTCCTTTAAGGATGCAGATGTAAAGGATGCCCTCTTGGCTCTGGCAAAGGCAACTGACTATAACGTTATAATTCCACCTGATATTGAAGGAAAGGTAACTGTTGACCTTGACGGAAAAAGTTTGGAGGAGTGTCTGGACGCTCTTCTTTCTCCCTTAGGATACTCCTACAAGTTAGATGGTCGGGTAATAAAAATAATTACCCGAGAAACGAAAGTTTTTCACCTCCTTTTCCCCACATCTCAAAGAGAATTTGAATCAAGCATAGATGCAACCATAGGAAGCAGCGGCACAGGTGGCAGCATTGGTGGAAGTGAAGGAAGTAGTGGGGCTTCTGGAACAGCATCAATGCGTGTAGCCAATAGATATAACGTGAATTTCTGGAACGAAGTGAAGGAGGTTTTAAACTCTATTCTTAAAGAGGACAATAAAGCTCTCTACTCCATTGAACAGTCAACAGGGACGATAGTCGTTACGGCTAAACCCAGAGAAATTTCCCGGGTTGCCCAGTTTGTAGAAAAGCTGAATTCATTCTCAAGTAAACAGGTTACAATAGAGGCTAAAATTTTAGAAGTCAAGTTAAACAGGAAAAACCAAACTGGAATCAACTGGAAGCTACTGACGGATAACAACTTCTTCGGGGCAGGAGCTACGGTTTCCTTTAGTTCGGGATCTCCAGACAGTATGCCGTTTAATTTTCAGGTTGTAAAAGCAGACAAAAAAATTTCGTCTATCATAGGTTTACTTTCTCAGTTCGGTAAAGTAAACGTCCTTTCATCACCCAGAATTGTTGCTGTTAATGGTCAACCGGCAATGATAAAAGTTGGTAAAGATTACATCGTTATATACAGTTCTCAAACAACGTCTTCAACCGCCACAGGAAGCCAAGCTGCAACCACGATTACTACTCAGGAAATAGAAACCAGTTCCGTAACTACTGAAGGTGTGGTGTTAACCATTGTTCCAAAGATAATCGGAAGAGATCAAGTTCTTTTGAACATTACACCGGCAATAAGTTCTTTGGATACACCTCTAATTACAAACTCAGGTTCTGGAGATACGTCCGAGTTTATGAATAAGGTTTTTGCCGTAAATGTCAGACAGCTCAATACTATAGTAAGAGCTAAAAATGGAGAAACAGTAATTTTAGGAGGTTTGATAGCAGAGTCCAAATCTAAGGAATCTGAAGGTGTTCCTGTGCTTAAAGACATTCCTCTACTTGGCATACCTTTTAAGTCAACAACAACCACGACCTCTAAAACAGAATTGGTAATTATGCTAACTCCTCATATAGAAACTGGAGAGTGAAAAGAGTAAACATGATTAGAACATTTTTTTTTACTTTGACTTTAGTGCTAACTTCGATTTCTGCAGCTCTTACTTCTGAAAGGCCTAAGTATTACTGTGTTCAGGTAGTAAGCGTTAAAAATGTTAAAGTTGCTAAGAAGCTATTGCACAAGTTGAATGAAGAGCCAGATGCAAGAATAGAGAGAAGAGGTAAATACTATACGGTTAGAGTCGGTTATTTTAAAACCCGAGAGGAAGCCCAAAAAGAACTTATAAAAATAAAAAGAATTACCTCAATCCCAGATGTTTATGTAAGAACCTGCCTTTATAACCCTAAAACTATAGTTGCTATAGCAAACAACGGATTCAAAAAGGATGTCCTCTCATCCAAAAGCAGCAAGAAAAGGAATAAAGAAAGAAAGAAAACTAACAATTTAAAGAGTCAAAGCCGTTCTCCTCAAGTTCTGTTAAAAAAGAAAGAGGGGCTATTTTACCTCTATATGGAAAAAGCTAAAATTTGTATGGGTAAAAAAGACTGTTCTATGGCAGTTGAATACCTAAAGAAAGCAATTAAGGAAAATCCAAAGGACCCTAAGCCTTACGTTTACCTTGGGTATGCTTATTTACACTTAAAGGAATTTGACAAGGCTTTAAAAGCCTTTCAGCAGGCTTTACTGATCAACCCCTCTTACTCTGAAGGATATGAGGCTCTTGGATATTTTTACCTTAAGTTAAACAATCCGAAGGCAGCAGAAATTTTCCTTAAAAAGGCTTATGAGCTTAAACCAGACAATATCTACTATGGAGTAAACTACGCTATTGCTCTTATGGAACTTGGGAAATATGACTCTGCTGAAAAAGTTTTTTCCAGTATAAAAACAAGGTTTCCTTTTATCCCTGAAATCTACTTTAACGAGGCACTTTTATACTTGAAAAAAGGAGATATAGCTAAAGCAACAAAGGATCTTGAAACGTTTATTTCCCTAACGGAAGGAATAAACCGGTATAAACAATATACGAAGAAAGCAAAACTGATACTCAAAACCATTTCCAGGACTAAGAGTGAGAAAAGGACTAACTCTGGTTGAGATTGCTATTGTCTTAGTAATTATCGGCCTCTTAATGTTTACCTCTGTGAGAAGTTGCATTTCTTCCATGAAAGGCGTTAGGGTTGATAAAACTAAAGATGAACTTACAACCTGTGAAAACCGCATCCTAGAAATGATTTGTAGAGATTTGTCGGTTGATAATTCATCCTCCTGTCCTTTCAAAG
>NZ_JALVIW010000074.1:0-9185 GCF_027028515.1 Desulfurobacterium sp.
TTGCGGAGTATATACCTATCCACTTGGAAGGCTGGGAAAAATCAACCTTCAAAAGTTAGACGCTTTTGTCAAAGGCAATATTCCTCTTGGGCTTACCTGCAGAACAAAGAATAACGCCAGAAAGCTGTCGCTGTCAAAAGAAGATAGGAAATTTTTGAAAGAGATGACAGCGGTTTTAACAAAGAAGTTTGGGATAGATCTTAATGAACCGCTCCTACAGGTTGGAACTCTTGGAAGCGGAAACCACTTTATAGAGTTAGGTGTTGATGATGAAGAAAACTATTATTTAACCGTCCATTCAGGTTCAAGAAACTTGGGTTTGAGGGTCTGCGTCCATTTTTACAAAAGAGCTGTTGAATATACTCAAAAAGTTATGCCGCATCTTCATAAGGACCTCTCCTTTCTACCTCTGAATAAAGGTGGACAAGATTACATGGAGGCAATGAAACTTGCCCAGAGGTACGCTGATATTAACAGAAAAATGATGTTGAAACTGATAATTGAAAACTTTTTCAGACAGGAGTTTAACGAGTCTAAGATAATTAAAAGCGTTCACAACTACATAGACGTTGAGAGGGACTACTGCGTCAGAAAAGGTGCTATTTCAGCTCATAAAGATGAAAAAGTTGTTATTCCGTTTAACTTAGTTTACGGTCTGATTATAGGTAGGGGTAAGGGCGTGAAAAAATTGAATTTTTCAGCACCTCATGGTGCAGGCAGGAAGATAAGCCGCAGAAAGGCCAGGGAGAAGCTTTCTTTTAAAGAGTTTAAAGAAGTAGTTATGAAGGCAGGTGTTTACTCTTCAACAGTTTCATCTAAAACGATAGATGAAGCACCTATGGCCTATAAAAATCCTGATGAGATTCTGGAATTTCTGCCCCAAACTGTTGAGATTGAAAGATTCGTCAGACCGATTTACAACGTGAAGGGATAGCGGTCAATAAAGTTAAGCCAGCCACTCCGGGATATACTCTGCTACAGCTTTTGTAAACTTAAATTCAGGAAACAGTGTTTGGAGTTCTTTCATCGTTCTCAGATTGAGAGTGACGATAAAGCCGTTTTCTATATGGCTGATAGATAGGTATGGTTTTTCCATCATAATAGAGAGAAGTTCCTCTTTTAGGGATTCGGGAACAGAAAAGGTAAACACGGCATGTTCAATGACGGAGAGATGTCCCATACCTGCTACTTTTTTTATAAGTTTCCGGTTATCTTCCGGTGAGAATTTTGAGAGAAGCTCATCAACGGAAAGGCCAGAGTAGCATACCCTGGCCGCTGTTGATACTGTTTTGAGGATATCTTGTGTAGAAGAGACAAGCTTTATCTCCATTAATATTTGTCTCCGTACTTGGCTTTGAACTTCTCGGCTCTACCGGTAATAGATACCTTTCTCTGTGCACCTGTAAAGAAAGGATGGCACTTGTTGCACACTTCCACTTTAATCTCTGGAAACTTTGTTGATCTTGTTACCCATGTGTTACCACAAGCACAGATAACTCTTGTCTCTTTGTATTCTGGATGGATGCCTTTTTTCATTATGTAAACCTCCTGTATAATTGATTTTCAGTTTTATAAATTGCAGTATGAAAGTTTATTTTAGAGGTTAGCAGGTGTCAAGTGGATGTTGCTAATGCAGTCAGTGAATCACTTAAGTATCTTGAATCAAATCCTCACATAGCCGGGTTAATAATAGGGTTGTGGGCGTTTCTTGAGACGGCTCTGCTGCTCGGGCTTGTTTTTCCCGCGGAGAAGATTTTAATAGTTGGAAGTGTTCTTGTCGCCAGAGGGTATATTTCTCCCGTGAATTTTGTCTTATCTGTTGTTTTGGGAACGGTAGCAGGCTATACCGTAAGCTTTTTTTTCGGATACTGGGTCGGGGAGAGAACGCTTAAACAGATTCTTAGGAAGTTCAAAGTTGGTTCTGAAAGTTATGAAAAGGTTAGACAATTTGTTGTCAGTAAGGGAGAAATAACGCTCGTTTTTGGAAGGTTTATTGCTGTTTTCCGTTCCATACTTCCTGTCGTTATGGGTGCTTTTAAACTTCCTTTTATTTCTTTCACTTTGTGGAACATTGTTGGAGCTTTTTTATGGGCTATCTTTTACCTTGTTGTAGGTGACTTGATAGATAAAATTTTATCCATTATTATTACCAATAAGATTTTTGCTGTTCTCTTAATTGCTGTATCTTTAGCAGGATATTACTTCTGGAGACGTTATGAAAAGAATAGAAAAGGCGTTTAAGGGAAAGAAACCTCTTATAATTTATGCTACAGCCTGTGATCCTGACTTTGATACATCTCTTGAGTTTTTCAGGATTATACTTAAGTATGCAGATGTCGTTGAAGTTGGAATGCCATTTTCTGACCCTCTTGCCGATGGACCTACAATACAGAAGGCTCACGAAAGGGCACTTAAGTCGGGAGCTAACACTGAAAAGGTTTTTGAACTTGTGTCTGTTCTGAGAGAAGAATTTCCAGACAAAGGCATAATTCTAATGGGTTACTATAATCCTGTATTTGTTTATGGTGAGGAAAAGTTTATAGATGATGCGGCTGCTGCTGGAGCTGATGGATTTATTATTCCTGACCTTCCACCTGAAGAAGGAAAAAATTTTTCAGAGTATGCAAAGAGAAAGGGCTTAAGTCCTGTTTTCCTTGCTGCACCTACGAGTACTGATGATAGGTTGAAGTTGATAGCAGAAGCCTCCAGCGATTTTATATACTATGTCTCTCTCACGGGAACTACAGGAGCCAGGGATGAGCTTGACTATCCTTCCATAAAGGCGGATATTGAAAGAGTTAAAAAAGTTACAGAGAAAAAGGTTGTTGTTGGATTTGGTATATCAAAGAAAAAACATATAATTAGCCTTTACGGAGCAGTTGATGGTTTCGTCGTTGGAAGTGCAGTTGTGAAAAAGATAGAACAGCTGGACAAATTGGGACTTGAAGAGCTGTTAAGAGAGCTAAAAAATGGTATAAAAGAGGCTTCAAATAACACTTAATGGAGGAAACAATGTTTGGTGGAATTGGAACTAACGAGCTTATTCTTATTCTTATCATTACTCTTCTCATCTTTGGTCCCTCAAAACTTCCAGACCTTGCTAAGTCAATGGGAAAAGCAATAAATGAGTTCAGAAAGGCATCTTCCGGTATCATAGATGAAGACGAGAAGAAAAAGGAAGAACCCAAAAAAGTTACAAGAGATGAAGAGATAGAAAAGATAAAAGTTAAAGATTCAAAAAACGCATAATCAACAGCTAAAGGTGGTTTTATGTCAGAGGAGAGGATTCGTCCGGAAGAGGCACCGGTTACATACCATTTGGAAGAATTAAGGAGCAGGCTCTTTAAATCGGTTATATCTATTTTTGTAGGCTTCCTTATCTGCTGGCCTTTCAGGAAAGACATTCTTCTCTTCCTCGAAAGACCTCTCCCCGATTATTTGAAAGGAAAGCTTGTTTTCTTCTCTCCTCCGGAAGCCTTTTTCACCGCTCTTAAAATCTGTTTTTTCGGTGGAATGATTATTGCAATGCCTTTTATCCTCTATCAGGTCTGGAAATTTATTGAGCCGGGGCTTTACCCTAACGAGAAAAAGTTCATTATTCCTTTTCTCTTTTTCTCTTTTCTCTTCTTCTCAATAGGTGTCTGTTTTGCCTATTTCATAATTATACCCTTTGCTTTAAGGTTTTTGCTTGGATTTATGGGAAATCTCCTTATTCCTCAAATTGGGGTCGGCAACTACATCTCTTTTGTTATTCAGCTAACCTTAGCTTTTGGGTTTGTTTTCCTCTTACCTGTAGTTGTGGGACTTCTTGCAAAATTGGGGGTTATAAACCACAAGCTTCTTGAAAAGAATAGAAAGTTTGCTATACTAATAATATTCATAGTAGCAGCTATCCTAACACCTCCCGATGTGGCTTCCCAGATAATGATGGCTGTCCCTTTGCTCTTTCTTTACGAACTAAGTATAATGGTTGCAAAGGTTCTCGAGAATAAGGAAGGGTAATGTTTCTAATTTCTAACATAATACTTTAGGCAGTTGGGAAAGGGCTACGTGTGTTTATTTCAATAAAAATCTTATAACCCGATGGAGGAAAAAGCATAATGGCTCAGGAAACTGAGGTTCTGTCTCTGGAACAACTTCAAAACATGAGTATTTTTGATTTGAGGAAAATAGCCAAGTCACTGGGTCTTGATGTAAAATCTGTTAAAAAACAGGATTTGATATTTAAGATTCTTGAGGAAAACGCGAGAAAAAGGGGCGCCATATACAGGGTAGGTGTTCTTGAGGTGCTCCCGGATGGATTTGGATTTTTAAGGTCGCCTGAGAACAACTATCTTCCAAATTCAAGTGATATTTACGTTTCACCCTCTCAAATAAGGAAATTTGGTCTTAGAACGGGTGATACTATTGCCGGTGAGGTCAGGCCTCCAAAAGAGGGTGAGAAATACTTTGCGCTTTTAAAAGTTGATGCTGTAAACTGGGAACCTCTCTCTAAGGCGAAAACAAGGCCAAATTTTGATAATTTGACACCCCTGCATCCTACAGAGAGATTCAGGCTTGAAACCGTTCCGGAAGAGCTTTCCACCAGAGTGATAGACCTTATAACGCCTGTTGGAAAGGGACAGAGAGGCCTGATAGTTGCACCTCCAAGGGCAGGAAAAACGGTTCTTCTTCAGAAGCTTGCAAATGCCATCAAAACGAACGATCCTGACACTTATTTAATTATTCTGCTTATAGATGAGCGTCCCGAAGAAGTTACCGATATGAAAAGAAACACGCTTGCTGACGAGGTTATAAGTTCAACATTTGACGAACCGCCTGAGAGACACGCTCAGGTTGCTGAAATAGTGATTGAAAAGGCTAAAAGGCCTGTAGAACATAAGAGAGACGTTGTTATTCTTCTTGACAGTCTAACGAGGCTTGCAAGGGCTTACAACACGCTTACACCACCAAGTGGAAAGATTCTTTCAGGTGGTATTGACGCCCACGCTTTCCACAAACCGAAGAGGTTTTTTGGTGCTGCAAGGAATATAGAAGAGGGGGGGAGCCTTACGATAATTGCCACTGCACTTATAGAGACAGGCAGCCGTATGGATGATGTTATTTTTGAAGAGTTTAAAGGTACTGGTAATATGGAAATTGTCCTTGATAGACAGCTTGTTGAAAGGAGAATTTTCCCTGCTATAAACATACAGAAGTCTGGAACAAGGAAAGAGGAGCTTCTGCTTTCCGATTGGGAATTAAACAGGGTCTGGATATTAAGGAGGCTCCTTACCTCTATGGCGCCTGTGGAGGCTATGGAATTTCTGCTTGAGAAACTGAGGAAATACAAGACAAACGAAGATTTCCTGAAGGCTATGAACGCTTGATGGAGCTGCTATGAAAGAGCTTATATACTATTCATTTCTTGAAAGTGCTGACCTGAAGAGGAATTTTATTGAAGAAAATAAAGAGTATCTCTTTCTAATTTTTTCTAAAGTTGTAGAAAGAATAAGAAATGGCGGAAAGATTCTTTTATGCGGTAACGGTGGAAGTGCAGCTGATTCTCAGCACATAGCAGCTGAGCTTGTTGGAAGATTTCTGCTTGATAGGAGAGCTCTTCCGGCGGTGGCTCTTACCACAGATACGTCTATCCTGACGGCCGTTGGTAACGATTTTGGATTTGACGCTATCTTTGAGAGGCAGGTGGAAGCTTTAGGCAATGAGAATGACGTTTTAATAGGTATCAGTACCAGTGGCAATTCGGAGAATGTAATTCGTGCAGTTATGAAGGCCAAAGAGAAAGGTATATTAACAGTTGGGGTTCTCGGAAAAGATGGTGGTAGATTGAAGGACCTGGTGGATTATCCAGTAGTTGTCAAGTCGTTTTCGACGCCGCGAATTCAGGAGGTACACATAACTATCGGACATGTCTTGTGTGATTTTATAGAGAAATCCCTGTTTAGCAGATAAACTTTCCCCCGTTTTTTCTTACCTCTGGAGCTTATACTTTATTTAAAAAAGAGTGGTATAATTTTCCTTCAAACGATTTACTGTCTGGAGGAAAGAAATGAAGATAGGAAAGGCTATAAGACTTGAAAGAATAATAAACAGAGAGACGGGAAAGACCGTTATAATTCCGATGGATCACGGCGTTTCAATGGGACCAATCCCCGGGATCATTAACATAAGGGAATCTATAGATAAAGTGGCCAACGGTGGTGCTAATGCAATAATCATTCACAAGGGGCTTGTAAGACACGGTCACAGAAAGAGGGGAAAAGACGTTGGCCTGATTATTCACCTTTCTGCCAGTACTTCACTTTCGCCAAAGCCCAACACAAAAGTTATTGTTTGTTCTGTTGAAGAAGCGATAAAAATAGGTGCTGACGGTGTCTCTGTTCATGTTAATCTTGGTGATATAAATGAAGATAAGATGTTAGAAGATTTTGGAGCAATAGCGGAAAGCTGCCTTGAGTGGGGAATGCCGTTAATTGCGATGATGTACGCGAGGGGCGAAGGAATAAAAAATCCCTTTGATCCTGATGTTGTTGCCCACTGTGCCAGGGTTGCGGCGGAGCTTGGAGCCGATATTGTTAAAGTTGCCTATACGGGCGATACGGAAACGTTCAGGAAGGTTGTTGAAGGCTGTCCTATTCCTGTTGTTATTGCAGGTGGTCCAAAGATGAGCAACGATATGGAAATTCTCGAAATGGTTGAAGGTGCAATGAAGGCAGGTGGTGCTGGTGTTTCTATCGGAAGAAACGCATTCCAGCATGAAGATCCTGAAAAAATAGTCAGGGCTATTTCTCTCATCGTTCATGAAGGAAAGACGGCAAAAGAAGCTGCAAAAGTTTTAGAAGGTTAATGAGAGGCGCCTTTGGCGCCTTTTCTATTTTTCGCTTAAATATTCACTCTTATATTCAACATATCTGAGAGCGTGCTCTTTCAATCCTTTTATCTCTTCCTCAGACAGTGTTCTAACGACTTTTGCAGGAAATCCCATTATCAAACTGTTTGGAGGGAATTCTTTCCTTGGGGGAACAATGGTTCCGGCTGCAACTATCGAGTTTTCGTTTATAACGACATTATCAAGAATTATCGCCCCAATTCCTATCAGGCAATTGTCTTTTATTTCGCAACCGTGGAGTTTTACAGCGTGTCCTATGGTAACATAGTTTCCAACAATTGTTGGTGCGGTCTTGTTGGTAACATGAATTACCGTTCCATCCTGAACAGAAGTGCATTTTCCTATTCTAATGTAATTCACATCACCCCTTATTATCGTTCCGTACCAGATGCTACTGTCATCACCTATCTTAACGTCCCCGATGATTACCGCATCTTCAGCAATGAAAACCCTCTCTCCAATTTCTGGATTCATCCCTTTAAACGGTTTTATTATCATAGCCGTTATCCTCCATTAATAGCCGCTTCCCCTGGTGAATACGGCAAGCAGCCAAATTATAAATGAAAAGATAGCGGAAACTATTAAGAGCCACTTCATGAAAACAGCAAATTTCCTGTAAAACGTGAGCTCTTTATCTTCTTCCCTCTGCTTTTCCCTGTAGTAGTCTCTGTCGTAGATTCCCATTTCATTCCCCCTTACGGTAAACCGTTCCACCGGGTAAGTCTTCTAAGACTATTCCCATCTGCTTAAGTCTATCCCTGATTTCATCTGCGAGTTTGAATTTTTTCTCTTTTCTAAGCTGCTGTCTTATATCTATCAAGAGCTTTATAAGTTCATCTTCTAAGTTGTTTGTTGATTTTTCTTCTTCAAGTTTGAAGCCCAAAATTTTCATTACCTCTCTAACAAACGATACAGCTGCGAGTATTGATTCTTTTTCTTCGGTGGTTGCTTTCTGTTTTTTGACGATGCTATCTTTCAGTATGTTTATCTCTTTTATCATTTCAAAGAGAATACCCAATGCTTTTGCTGTATTGAAGTCATCGTCCATAGCTTCGTTAAATGCCTTCCTGTATTTTTCAACGTCAACAGGAGCACCACCTTTTCCTTCTTCCTGTACGTTTTTTATTACAGATTTAGCATTGAGAAAGTTTTTAATCCTGTCAAAGGCTGCTTTGGCCTCTTTTAGCCTCTCAAATGAAAAGTCTATGGGGCTACGGTAGTGCGTTGATACGAGGAAAAATCTTAAAACATCCGGTGAAAAATCTTTTAGTATTTCTTTTATTGTGAAAAAGTTTCCGAGAGATTTGCTCATCTTTTCGCTATTTATCATTACAAAACCATTGTGCATCCAGTACTTTACAAACGGCTTTCCGGTGTAGCTTTCGGATTGTGCAATTTCGTTTTCGTGATGCGGAAATATGAGGTCAAGTCCTCCTCCGTGAATGTCCATCATTTCGCCCAGGTATTTCATGGACATGGCGGAACATTCTATGTGCCAGCCGGGTCTTCCCTTTCCCCACGGTGAGTCCCATGCAGGTTCTCCTTCTTTTGATTTTTTCCAGAGCGCAAAGTCAAGAGGATTCCGTTTCTTTTCTCCGGGTGCTATTCTTGCGCCGGCCATAAGTTCGTCAATCTTCCTTTTTGACAGCTTCCCATATTCAGGGAATGTTTCTACTGCAAAGTAAACATCACCGTCGGCTTCGTATGCGTGCCCTTTTTCTATCAATCCTTTTATCATCTTTATGATTTCAGGAATGTGCTCGGTGACTTTTGGTTTAAAGGTGGGCTCTTTTACATTGAGTGCGGCCATATCCTCTTCAAATGATTTTATGTATTTTTCAGATATCTCTTTCCATGGTACGCCTTTCTCATTTGCCCTTTTTATTATCTTGTCGTCAACGTCGGTGTAGTTTCTGACAAAAATAACGCTGTAGCCTCTGTGTTCAAACCATCTTCTTATGACGTCAAAAACCACGGCACTCCTTGCGTGCCCAATATGAGCATCGTCATACACCGTTGGACCGCACACATACATTTTGATTCTGTTTTTCTCAAAAGGGATAAATTCTTCTTTCTTTTCGGTAAGGGTATTGTACACCTTTATCATCGTCCTCTCCCTACTTTGCCGCTTCTGCTTTCTGCTTGAGATATCCTTCTATAAACATATCTATATCACCGTCCATCACAGCGTTTATGTTTGATGTTTCTATGCCCGTTCTGTGGTCTTTCACCATCTGGTACGGCTGGAAAACGTAGGAGCGTATCTGGTTACCCCAAGATATCTCTTTGTGCTCCC
>NZ_JALVIW010000075.1:0-3151 GCF_027028515.1 Desulfurobacterium sp.
CGTCGTTGTAATATTTAAGAATAACTGGATTAAAAACGGTATTTACTTTGACTTTTTCAGCATTAATCCAGTTTTTCCCAAAAGCCAGCGACGAATAAAAGACTTTTTCAGTAAGAAATCTTGTAGAAACGGGAAAGTTTATGTGGTTTAGTCTATACTTAAACTTTTTGGAAGAAAACTTGTAGCCGATAATAAATCCCCAGTCTCCGAAAGAGGGCACGTCGTAGTGGTAGGGCAGAACAGAAAAACCTGCCTTTTTAATCGTTTTCTCTATACACTTAAACGCTTTCGGAGCAAAGTATGGAGAGGTTGACTGAACAACCATTATTCCGTCAGGGTTTAAAAGGTAGTAGAGTTTTCTATAAAATCCAAGTGAATAAAGTTTTGCAAGTTCTACCGTAGATGGGTCAGGTAAGTCTACTATGATTACATCGTAGTGCTTTTTCCCTACATTTTCTTTAGCAAACAGATCAGCGTCCATATTGATTACCTTAACCTTTTCAGAAAAAAAACTACCCCTGTTTAAATTAACAAGTGGTTTACCTTTGGCTATTCTTATCATTTCAGGGTCAAGATCAACAAGAGTAACCTGTTTTACCTCTCTATACTTAAGGACTTCCCTTAAAGCAAGTCCATCTCCTCCCCCCAGGATAAGAATGTTTTTTCTCTTTCCCGCAAGAGCCATAGCTGGGTGAACAAGAAGTTCGTGATATACCATCTCGTCTGAAGAGCAGAACTGCAAGTTGCCGTTCAGGTAAAGCCTGATTTCACCGGTTTTCTTGTTTTTCGTAATGGTTATGTCCTGATATCTTGTAGTTTTATGAAATATTACAGGCTGGTTAAACAAGGGTTTGTATATGTGCTTTTCTATCCAATGTGAACTTAAAAATCCGATACCGTTTGCTACAAGGCCGATAACCAGGAAAAGCAGAATTAAACTTTTTACCCTGTCCTCTTTTCTGAATGCAAGATAAGTGAACCCAGCGACGATCAGGTTGCTAACTGCCACGACAAATCCGGCCTGTATAAGTGTAAAGTGCTTTAAGATTACAAACACCCATAACAGAGCTCCTACAAACGCTCCTACATAATCGGCCGAATAGATATAAGAAAGGTTGTCCTTTAAAACGGGGACGAATTTTTCGTTGATTCTCATAACAAGAGGAATTTCAAAACCGATTAGAAGTCCTATTGTGAAAGCCGTTAGGTAGTAGATAAGTTCATAGTTTTCAAGATATGCAAAAGAAAAATAGGTTATAACTACCGAAAACCCTCCAAGAAGTGATAAGAGAACTTCTAAAATAACAAACTTTTCAATAAGGTAAGAATCGGAAACTTTCTTCTGTAAAAACCCGGCCAGTCCCATAGCAAACAGCATTAGTGCTATGGTCAGGGAAAACTGTTCTACCGAATTTCCGTTAATGTAGGAAGAGGTAGTAGAAAGCAGATACTCATACACAAGGCCGGAAGCACCTGTAAAAAAGGTAGCAAATGCCAACCAAAACCCATAAGAAACAAATGGCTTTCTCAAAATCTTTTCCATTTCAGGCATTCCTTACGAGAGGAAGTGGTAAACAAAGACTATTGAAATAGTACACATCTCCATAAACAATGCTTTAAAGTAGTTGTCATTTTCTATTATCTTTCTTACTGTAGTTTCTCTTACGATTACAAGGTCAACCACCTCTTTAAAGAACACGACAACTAATAGTGAGGCCACAAAGTAAACTACCGTCAAGAGTGCAGTTTCATAGAGAGAATTCTGTGGATTAAAAGCCGAAACCACCAGAAAAGCAGTTACTACATACACAGAAGAGAGGTTAATTCCGGCAGAAATGTTGTTGTGGTAGATAAGCTCTCTTAAGTCAAGTTTTTTAAGCTGATAAAACTTTTCATACAGCAGAATAGTTAAATTAAGAAGAAACTGCACGTGCAGAAACGAAAGGAAAAGAATCATAATTACTGATCTGTAGTCGGGTGTGGAGTAGCTGTCTAAAATTGCTCTAATAACCAGCCCTGTAGAAATTATGTTTGCAAACTCAACCACGGCCAGCGATAGGTTGCCGTTCTTTATCTCTTCAATGTTTCTGACCTTGTGAAAAGTAACAAAATCGTTTATTATGTGGCCTAACACCATTAAGCCGATCGTGATAAAAGAGTAGATCCCAATAAACTCAAGATCGTTTAAAAGGCCGTAAGACTCTCCCGTATACAGAGGAGAGGTTGCAACAGCCAATCCCAGTACTACTGCACCCCTTACAAGGTTTTCTCCTTTTTTGTGTCCAAGTCTAAATAGAACCTTGTAAACTCCAACGGCCAAAAGGGTAAACAGAACAAATTCTGCAAGATATACTGAGTTTACAAAGGCTTCTCCAATTAGTTTTTCAACCATTCCTTCCTCCTGTGACTTAAAAGTTTTTTATTTTCCACCACCACCAAATCCACCACCACGGTATCTTGAACCTGCACCACGAACAGAATATCCACCACGGGAAGCGGCTGTTTTTCTTCTCCCCCCACTAGCAATAACAACTCTCTTTCCGTAATAAACATCTTCATACTCGTCAAGAACAGGTTTATACCTATAAAGTCCACGGTTGATGCTTAAAATATCCTCAAGAAACCTATACTTTCCGTAGAACTCCCAAAAACTGTGCCCGTTTCTTCTCACTTCGTGGCCGTAAATAGGGTTTCCAAGGAAATATTTATCAAGATTTATCGGATTGGGATCAATCTGATCACTGAAATAACCCCTTGGTTTGGCTATCACAAGCATTCCGATCTTTGGATAGGCTTTCCACTCATCTTCGTCTACCTGTTCTGTTTTCATTTTTTGACTACCGTTCTCTATAATCAAATAAGTATGGTAGTATGCGGGATATAAATTTTCTATGTATATTTCAAAGCTGTCATCTCCGACACGGCTAACCCGTTTAAACATAGCTCTGGCTAAGTCGTTAAATTCTTTGTAATAACAGCCCCACGTGTCCGAACAGAAACGCCTGTTCCAGCCGTCCTCTTTCGTAACAAAGTAAACAAGTTTGTCGTATTCGGATTTAGGCAAAATTATGTCAAACTTCCTGACTGCCGTATTGTCCCAGTCGTCCCAGGAATCCCAGTAGTAAATCGAAAAAACAGCGTGGTACTCAAC
>NZ_JALVIW010000076.1:0-3133 GCF_027028515.1 Desulfurobacterium sp.
AATCTTTGCTCCCTCTACAGTTTGCTACAACTGGGAAAATGAAATAGAAGAAAGCACTAATAAAAGCGTTATAGTTCTTGACAGCAAAAAACTTAACAAATTTTTCAAGGAAAAGAAAATTCCCGACAGAGATTTTTATGTGATACCTTACTCTGTTCCTTCTTCGTGGGGAAGGAAGGACAACAAAACGGAATGGCTTATGAAAGAGTTTTTAAAGAAAGGAATAAAGTTTGTTGTAGCAGATGAGGCACATAATTTACAACAGCTTTCTACCAAAAAGGCCAAGTTTATAAAAGAGCTTGCACAGAAAAGTGGTGCAAAGTTTTACCTGCTGACCGGAACTATCTACACGACCGATCCGTATACCAGCTACTACCTTTACAGTTTAAGCAATCTCGGTAGAAGAATGTTTATGAACCGTAAAACCTTTGTTGAAAGGTATGCAAAGACAAAGGAGATAAAGAAAGAGAATAAAACCATTAAAGTCCCCTACGGCTCAAGGAATGAAAGAGAACTCCAGGCCACTTTAAGGCGTTTCTTAATGGTAAAGAGGGATAGGGATACGATTCTCAAAGGACTGCCGGCTGTGAGGGATTTGATTATACGGAAAGAGTGGAACGATCCTAAAAAGAAAAGCACTTACGATTTCCTCGTTAATTCTTTTAAGGAAACGGGTGGAGATCCTTCCCTTTTCCCTGAAATGAGAAAGATGATAGCTGAGGATAAGATAGAAGACCTTATTGAAAGGCTTAAGGACATAGAAGAAACCTGGAAAGACGGAACAAATCAGGGAAAGGTTCTGGTTTTTGCCCACTATCAGGATACGCAGAAACTTATAAGAGAAACGTTGCAGAAAAAGTTTAAAGACTTTGAAACTGTAGCCCTTTATTCGGATCTGAACGATAGTCAGAGGAAAGAGGTTTTAGAAAGGTTCAAAAATGATGATAGGGTAAAAGTACTTGTGGCTTCTTTATCGATGGCGAAAGAGGGGTTAAACCTCACCGAGGCAACGGAGGCGATATTCTACGAACTGCCCTTTACCTATAACGACTTTGAACAGGCAAAGGCCAGAATCTACAGAATCGGACAGGAACACCCTGTTACATTTACAGTTCTCCTAAAGAGGGATTCTTACGACATAGACCTGTGGAAAAAGATAAAGAGAAGAGAGGCAAACTTCAAAAATGCTGTATCGTTCCTACAGGCCGTTCTGCTTGGAAACGGCTCATTCAAGCCAAAAAAATAAATATCTGAATATGTTAGAATTAAAGATAAAATCCAGTAGTGGGAGAAGGAGATATGCTGTCAATCAACCAGGATATTAAGATTGGAAACAAGAAGTTTCACATTCAGACGGAGTACTACAAGACTGTAAACAAGATTGTTTCCAACATTTTACAGAACGGCCTTGTAGTAAAAAAGGTTGAAAAAGAGGTAGTAGGTATATCTCCGGAGGACATAGACAAGGAGATTAAAAAGTTTCATACCTTTGTTGTAAGCCGACTGCTCCAGGCCGGGCAGAAGCAGAAAGAAAAAGTTGAGCAGAAAGAAGTTGTTGAAAGAGAAGTAGAACAGGCCCAAAGTGTAAGGTTTGAACTCCCCTCACACCTGTACGGCAAGGTTGTTGATCTTGTCGGCGATTACTTTGGAATCATAACCGAAGAAATAGTTAACGGTATTATCAGTCAATCTACAGACATAATTGACTTTATAGAAAAACTTGCAAAAGAAGCCGAAGCCGAAGGAGCAGATTACGAATCTATCAAGAAAAAACTGTTCAGGATATTCGCAGATTACCTGCTTGCCGCCAACGTTTCATTTAACATTACCGAAATGACCGGAAAAAACTTTGTTGAACTGCTGAGAGCGGAAGCTCTTGAAAACCTGCTTGAAGAGGAGTACGGCATACTTGCCGGGCAGGTAGAAGAAGAAATACTTGCAGAACTTGAAAACGCTTCCAGCCTTGATCAGGCAATAGATATTGTTCTAAGCAGAATAGAAGATGAAGAAAAGAAACAGAAGATAAGGGAAAATCCACGGATTCTGTTTAGAATTTAATGCAGGGAGTGATAGATGAGCAAGCTTGCAATCTTTCTCGATGACGAAAAAGCAGTAGAAATAATAAGAATGGTAATAGAGAACGAAAAGTGTATTGACGGCCGGTGGCGTGGTAAAAAGTGCCGTAAGAGGAACGGAGTCTACAAGGTGAACGCAAAGGACCTTGTTGCCGAAATTGTAAAAGATTGGTATGAAAAGATTTACTCTAAACGGTTTGATTCAGGTTTAGACATAGAAGAGGTTTTTGAAAAAGAGTTTGAAGAGTTTAAAAAAGTCCTTGAGGAGGCAAAGAGGGTAGTTGATAACGGTTAAAGAGTTTCTTGAGGAAGAGCTTTTAGACAATGCAGTAGTTGTCGGAGAAATTAAACGCATTCCCGGTGGATACAGGCTCTACGATTTAAGGGAAAAAGATGTTTATGTGGACATAGAGTCAGACGACGACCTACCCGACGGCGTTGTAAAAGTTTACATAGAGAACGGGGAAATTGTACAGGTTGAACCTGTAACAGATGTCAGGGAAATTATTGGAGAGTCAACCGAAGAGGTAGAAGAAGAACTACCTGAAAAACAAGATAGAGAAACAGAAAAAGAACTTACTCTGCCACTTAACTTATCTGAAGAAAGCGAGAAAGAACTACCTGTTCAGACTGAACAGGATAATAAGGTAGAAGAAAACATATCCAATGTAGAAGAGGTTTTAAGCAAAGACATAACAGACCTTTCTAGTGAACTAGATGAGCTTTCAACAGCTATCGAAAGTGGAAACCTTGCAGAAGAACTCTTTGAGGAAGAAAGCAGTTCAACTGATTCTTCAATAACGGAAGAAGATGCTGAATTTATTGCCACAAAAGTATCTAAAGAAATAGCTGAAGAAATAGATAGAAAATTCAGGGAAATTTCAAGGGCTGTAAAGAGCTTAAAAGAACATACAAACAGCGAAATATCTATTTTAAAACAGGAAATAGAACCTAAATTATCCGAAATAGGAAAAATTCAAAATGAACTAATGGGGATCAAGGGGAAAATAAGTGAGCTTGCAAGAGCAGTTGAGTATCTTGTTTCACAGGTTGAAAAA
>NZ_JALVIW010000077.1:0-3129 GCF_027028515.1 Desulfurobacterium sp.
TTATCCGATTTTGTTAAAAAGGAGGAGATTTGGCCGAAACTTTTTGTTGTTAACCGAATAGGGAGCGTCCCAAGATTTCCGGTCTGGTTAGTTAGGTTTTAGCTTTCGTTTGCCTGTTCTTCAGGTTTGGGTATCCGGAGCCCTACCTGGAAGCACTCTGAGAGTTCCGGGTGGTTCAGCCACTTGACCATCATTTCCGGAGTTATGAAGAGCCTGCTCTTTACGAACCTCACCACCTTTTCCGTAGTCGGATCAAAAGGTAGAGTCAGAACCTCGCCCGTCAGTTTCCTGTAAACTGCTACGAACATCCGGGCTGAAACCACCTTCAGCACTTCCGTATCGTCAAGGAGTGATACCCCTTGATACGTCCCCGGTGCAACCGGAGCGATGATCTCAAATTTTTCGGCCGTAGTGCTCTTTACGGGTACCCAGCCTATCATCCTCGGGTCAAAATCTCCGTTTGATATAGAAATGATTATCTTATCGTTTCCAATAACATCTGCTCTGAAGACTGATTTAAATTTTGATTCGTAAAATTTTGTTTTAATGATTAGGTCATGTTTGATCAATATAAGTATCGGCCTTGGTTTGCCGTTAAAGTAAAAACAGGGTAGTTCATCCCTGTAAACAAACAATCCTCTCAAGAGCCCTCCTCTTATAGGGGTTTACAGGGACGCTCCCTATTCGGCTTTCAAAGACCGGGAATCCTATCCTCTAATATAAGACCTTATCCGTACCTTTCAAGTATTTGAGCCTTTTCCTTTTTTACTAATCCAGTATGCCTGTATATTGTGGCAGTCATTGTTTTTTCAAGAATGTCTTTTACGAATTCAGCCGTCTCCTCTGAACACTCAAATACTACTTCATCGTGAACGAACAAGACAGGTTTTACCTTACCCTCAACCATATACCTTTTTAGGACAGCAAAAACCTCTTTCAAAAATCTATAAACGATTAAACTTGCATAGTTCTGAACAGGATAATTTAGAGCTTCAGTTTTCTTGGTAATTATTACCTTTGTCCCTGTCGGCAAAATGTATTCTCCACCACCACTTACGGTTTTGTGGTAAAACTCTATGTCGGGAAACTTTTGATAAAAGAGCCGTATATAGGTTTCTACATCAGAATCTGTTAGATCAGGTCCCAGCAGTCTGGACAACTGATATTTTAACTTTTCTTTTGCACCGTAAAGGAATGAAAAGATAAAAGTTTTTGCAAATTGCCTGCACTTTTTTCTGTTGGATTCTATCTCTTTTTCTGAAAAAAACGCTTTTGCCACTTCTGTGTGAACATCAGATTCAAGTGCTTTCTTAAGTGCAAACTCAAGCTCAAAGTCAAAAACCTGCCCTTCTACAACGATAGATTCGTAAAAGTATTCAATTACCTTTGATAGTGCCAGAAGTTCAAGCTGGGGAAAATCTATCTTTACAAACACATTTCCCCTTTCAGGTTTGATTACACTTCTCACATTAAACAGCTCTTCTGAAAAGTTTTTAGGAAGTGCCATCAGATTGGGTTCTCTACAGGCCATTCTTCCTGTTTTTGCTTCCATATTCCATTCTGGATAAATACGGCCGTTTTTCAGACCATCTTTCATTTTCTTTAATAGTGCTACAGTTCTTTCAATCTCTTTCTTTCTCCACCTTTCTATTAAAATCTCTCTTTCTGTTTCGTTAAAACTGTCCCATAAAGATAAAATGTGTTCTTTTTTTAGCGAAGATAACCTGACCGAAGTTATAAATTCTCTTATTTCTTTATCCGTTGGCTTAAATCCGAACCTGGCAAAAAAGTCTACTGCAAAATCCTCTTTTGCCTTTTCAAGAACTGCAAGCCTCTTTACTACCTCTTCTCTATCTAATGGAACTCCATAATATTCAAGTAAGGCAGAAAGCTGGATTCCAACTGCCGTCATTAGTATAACAGCAGGTACTTTTCTTTTCGCAAAAACTGTTTTTTCTTTTATGTAATAATCGTTCTCACTCAAATAGCTTAAAATATTTAGAAACTGCTTCTCAAATTGAGAAATTATTTTTAGTGGTTCAGATTCCTGAAATTCCTTTCCGGCTGGATCGGTGTACTTCCTTACAAGCTCTATATCCCATAAAGATAAAGGAAGTATTCCCTTTAACTTCCATAGTTCTTTAACAAAATCTTTCAGGTTTGTTCCTATAAAATAGCCATTTTCTACCTCTGCTATGTTTACTTCTTTTAGTGTACTATCCTCTACTTTCCAGCAGTTTTTTCCACTTACGATGTAAATGGGCCTATATACACTCCCTTTTAATCCTGCTATGCTGAAAACTTTTTCACTTTCCATATGAACCTCTGTTCAGGGAAGATTATCAACTCTTAATTATACTTTTATTTCCCTGTTGGATCAAGGTTAAGTAGTAGAATATCGGAAAAGTTATCGGGAGGTCAGTAATGGTAAAAAGGGTAAAAGAGGCTGTAAAGAAATATCAAAACAGCCTTGCTCTCGGTGGTGGAATAGCTATTATAAGTTCTCTGCCTGCATACGCCTATGATCCGTTAGAGGCTGTAAGAAAGCTTATCAACGTTGTCGGTGGTGGTCTTTATATGATTCTCCTTGTAGTGGTAGTGCTTCTTGCAATGCTTCCTATTGGAATGGGAGTATTTGGATTCTACAAAGGATATTCTGCGGCCAAGAGATCCCAGGACGAAGAAAACCCCGTTCTCAAGGGTGGTATAGAAGCTATCAAAATGGCCTTTATAGGTGTGGTTGTTGCCGCAGTCGGTATTTACTTCATTAACGACTACGTGTTCCAGGGACAGCTTATCAGTACTCTCCTCTCAAGCTTCACAGGAACTATCTCCAGCAACGCCCAGTAAGTTAAGGGGGGATTTTCCCCCTTATTTTTCTGCTTTCCGGAGCTGAAATGCAGGTTATAAAGTTTGACGACTTCTATGTTGTAGCCTCAAACGGAAAACTTGTCGGCTATATGGACGAGGATACCGTAAAAGCATCAGGGTTTCCAGTTTTGTTTACAGTAGATCCCTTTTCTAACGATTTTAAGCAGTTCTTTAAAGAAATGAAAAAGTACGGAATAGGCTTGGGAATAGGAACCATTTACTACAAAGGTATGAAAATTCCAATAGATAGTTCAAGAC